>CACZUL010000012.1 GCA_902784285.1 uncultured Pseudomonadota bacterium
TATGTTGGACGAAGATGCGGTTCACGAAGATAATTGGTGGCACGAAGCGTTTGGTTTTTGGCAATGGCGTGGTGTGGGCCGTCTAGAGGTTGGTTTAACTGATTCCGTTGCCCATAAATTGGGATTGGGGTTGCCTGATGTCGGCGGAATGCGTATAAATCATGATTCTTTGATTTATCGTAAAATGGGAACCGGGGGGGCAGTTATCGCAAATCCAGAAATCACCAATGGTTCAGATGCGTTGCGGGTAAACCTGGTTGCGGCAACAAATTCGCGTGTTCAATATGGAATATCTGTAGCGGGTTTGAACGGCGATTATGATTATGAAATAGACGCCGGATTAAAAATAAAAAGTTCGGCCAACAAAACTAAATATGCTTTTTCTTTTGGTGCGTCATTTATGGAAAAACCAGATGATTTTTCCACTGATGAATATACGCCTGGGACAACTGCGGATTGGCGCGGACAGGTTTATACTGGATTAAATATTCAGTATAACAGTTGGGTTTTTGCCATGACAGGTCGTGTGGTTTATGATGAAAAACCAATGGGACCGGTGGTTGATGGTCTTGTTGCCGGTGCGGGTTTAAGTTATGATATATTGAATTATACTATGTCTTTGTCGTATGTGTTTAGTGATACGGGTATATGGCACAAGGATATAGAAAATTATGATGACCATACGGTTGTTGCTTCGTTCCGTTATAAATACAGCAAATTTGTAGATGGTTGGACATCGATTGGTATGTCGCGTGGAGAACCTTTTTTGGCGGCAGGCATACGCGCAACATTTTAGTTAAAAGTAAAACCGCCATTTTGGCGGTTTTTAAATGTTCATATTACTTCCTATTGTAATGCTTCTATCAACTTCTGTAATCTTTCGGTTGTATCAACATCATTAAGTGAAGCCGCAATCGCGTATGCCGATTCCAAATCTGACTTCGCCGCGTTCGCATTTCCAATATTCAAATTTAATGCTGCGGACTTCTCAAAATAATTCATTGCGCGCATAGATAAATCTTCACGTTGTTCTGTGGTTGTTGCCCCCTGAATTTGTTCGGAAATCACACGGATAGCAGATGTATAATCATTTATTGCCAATGCGTATTCGCCCATTGCGGTATATGCCTCGGCCCGTTCTGCGTAAACCGCCGAACTGACTGTTCCTTCGGGGCGTGCCAAAGAATTTGTATAATCGGCAATCGCGCCTTCCCAATTCTTCATCCACAAATTCAATTGACCACGTTTTGCATATAAATCACGCAACTGTAACACTTCATTCGGATTAGAATTATATGTCGCCAATGCATTATTTATATCGTTCATCGCGGCATTAAAGTCTTCCAAACGGATGTTCAATAAAGCGCGGTCATAATACGCAACAGGGTTCGAAGCGTCAATTGACAGTGCCACATTAAAATCATTCATTGCTGAATTATAATCGCCAATTTGCATATATATATCACCCCTGCGAATATATGCCTCGACCATATTAGAATCTGCCTGAATTGCCGCAGTTAAATCAGCAATTGCCCCATCGATATTTCCTTCGGCCAGTTCAGTTTTTGAATGTATGTAATAATCAGATGCGCTCATCAATGTTTCTTCATCGGCCCCGGTATCAATTATTTCTATTACTTCTGGGTTACTAGTGGGGTTGGTGGTTTCTTTGTTAATCATATGTGAACGTCCCAAAATAAAGAACGTGGCCGCAATGAAAAACAAAATAATAAACCAATAAACATAAATCGACATTGACCAAGACGACATTTCACGTGTCCGGGTCGAACTTTTTATGTTCACGCCACGTACTGCGGTGGTCTTGGATTGTGTTTTTTTCGTGATTTTCTTCTTCATGTAAAAACTCCCTTCCTTTTGATTGGATTATAGAGAAGTTTTTACTAACGCGTCAATTGTTTTTTCATCCAATTCTATAATTTTTCCAGATGGAATATTTTTTATGCTGACCGGTCCATACATAATGCGATGTAATTTGCGAACCGGCAATCCACAGTGTCTTAGCACGATGCGGATTTCATTTTTTTTACCTTCGGTAACGGTAACACGCAAACGTTTATCAGGCATAATTTCAATCTTCATTGGGCGGTATGTTATCCCATCTATGGTTACGCCATTGCGCGCCCGGTCCAGTTTTGACATATTGTTGCCCGCAACATCGGCCAAGTATACACGTGGAATATTAGAATTGGGCAGAGTCAATTTTCGTGCCAATATCCCATCGTTTGTCATTAGTAACAATCCAGTTGTTTTGTAATCCAACCGGCCAATATATTTAAGGTTCCGATATTCGCGTGGCAAAATATCATAAATCGTATTGCGTCCACGTGGGTCGCGTGTTGTTGTTACGGTATCAATTGGTTTGTGAAAAGCGTAAACTTTTGTGTCATTGCGTTTTTCAATTTTTTTACCATCCAAAACAATTTCATCTGAATCATCAACAAAGTGTACCGGTGTTTTGATTGTTTCGCCATTTACCATAACGCGGCCATCGGCAATCATTTGTTCGGCACCACGCCGTGATGTTATTCCCGAATCAGCGATAAATTTTGCGATACGTATTTTCATTATAACAATTTCCCAATTGCAATCGCGGCGGCCAATTCCGCCCGTAAAATTGTTTTTCCCAAAGATACCGGGATTGCGCCCGCCGCATCCAGTGTTGCAAATTCAGAATCTGAAAAACCGCCTTCGGGACCAACCAAGATAGATTTTATATTGTTCGAAATCTGTGTTGTGTTTTTGTTATCATAGGCGAATCTTTCATCTGCGAAACAAATATCATGCAAATCCAGTTTATTAAACGGAATCGGTTCTGATATTTCAGGAACACTGTTGCGGTTTGATTGTTCAGCGGCCTCAGTCGCGATTTTTCTCATGCGTTCCCAATTTATGTGGTGTGCGACTGTTCTTTCGGTAATTACCGGCACAATGCGTGCGACACCCATTTGTGTCGCCATATTTATCAAATCATCGGTATGCTTAATTGGTGAAAAATACAAAGTTACATCATTTGATGGGTCGGTGTGCGCCGTTCTTTCGCCAATCATAATAGATTTTTTATCTTCTGATATTTTTGCGGAATATTCGAATCCGCCCCCAAAAGCAAGAAAATCATGTGTCCGCATAACATCGGTCAAATAGTGTGCGATGGATTTATCTGCCGGTATTATCATACCGTTTTTGACATTATTGCCAATAAAGATTCTTGGAATATTTTTCATAAAAATTAAATTTCCGTATTTATAATTGTTATTTTTTCTGATATAATCATAACACGATGGTTGAAAAGTTCAAGATTTTATCTGCGGGTAAAGACAGTAAGGGTTTGAATATATTCAAATCCAGCGCATATAAAGAACACGAACAAACACCAATGGCTCAAACATTTTGGGCCTTGCGGTGGTCGATTGGCGTGTGGTTAATATGCGCCTTGGCTTTTTGCTTTTCATTTGTGATTGAACATATTTGGCGATATGGGTGGTCAACGGCAACCAGTGATTGGATAAGCATATATACACACCAGTTAATAGGCAGTTTGGGTTTATCCTCCCTTGCAAATATCCCAAGTTGGATAATGCGTTGTGTAATGCATCCTGATTTTCCGTGTATTGTGCCATTATTGCCATGTCTTGCTTATTTTATTTTGACTGACGAGACATTGAAAAAGGAATTTAATCCGAACGGCAAAGATGTATATGACAAAACATCCGGGCGCGAGGCAAACGAAAAAGATGTTGAACAAATGGGTTTGTTCAATGGCTTTATGATGGTGCTTGGGTATTTCAAGAAAAAACCTTTGATGTTACCAAAAACATTATCGGTTTTGTGTTTGGCGCCTCCGGGAACCGGTAAAACTCAGGCTATTGCGTTGCCCACAATTTTTGAATGCACAAATGTGTCTATGATTATAAACGACCCTAAACCCGAAATTGACGATAAATCCAGTGGTTTTCGTTCGGAGCGTGTCGGTCCGGTGTTTATTATGAATTGGGCGGGCCAAGATGAACCGGAAAAGGGTATTTATTATCCATCTTGGAATCCGCTTTCGCCGGGTCATATTCCGTTCAGTTTGGAACAACGTGAATTGTATGTTGACTATATTTGTGATGTTTTGGTCCCAGATGCCGTAGGAAGCAGCGCCGACCCGCACTGGACCCAATCTGGACGTGCCGGTTTGGCCGGGTTTATACAATTCATTGTTTCGAAAATTGAACGTGCCAAGGCAGACGATTATTTCTATGCTCGCCTGCAATCTGGGACATTTGATGCCGAAGATGCCACCGTATTATCAGACTATTATTTCTCGATGATAAACGATCCAAATGCGTTTGCGGCCCAAAACTTAATCAAGACTGGGCAATTAAATGCCAATAACTATGTTCATGTTGGAACATGGGCGAATATTCCCCAAATGTGGTTGGGCAAAGAGGCATCGTTTTCTATGATGCTGGATTGGATTACCGAGGCGCAAATTGCTGTTGCCAATGATTTGGCAGAACGTCAACGCCAAGGCGACCAAAGTGTTATGATGGCCGATCCAATGAAAGATTGGTTGGAAGGTGCCGTAAACGAATGTCGCATGTTTGCATATTCAAATCGTGCGGTGGCAGAACTTACCAAATTGGCAAATACGCCTTCGACAGAACGTGGTTCTATTATTTCGACTATTTTGACTGGGCTTGCGATATTCCGCAATGCTGCGGTGCGTAATCGGACATCACATTCTGATTTTCATTTCTCGGATATGCGCGGTATGGTTGACCCGCGTGATGGTAAAATGAAACCGGTTACGGTTTACCTGTCTATCAACATGGTTGATGCCAAGGCATTGAATCCTATTACGGCGATGTTTATTGAAACTATGTCGAATTTCTTGTTGGCAAATCCGCCAGATCACGTTGGTCGCAGTGGCGAAAAAATGGGACCATATCCGGTGTTATTCTTGCTTGATGAAATGCCCAAGATGCAGAAAATGCAGGCGGTTATCCAGGGACCCGATGTCGGGCGTTCCCAACAGATTTCATATCTGTTCATTGGCCAGGATATTCACCAGATTCAAGAAAGGTATGGTGCAGATGCGGCATCTACAATTATGTCAACGACGGCGGCCAAGATTGTGTTCCGCCAAAATGACCCGGATACCGCTGAACGTTTTGCTTCTATGATGCCGAAAAAGATAAAGATAGAAAAAAAGAAAGTCAAAGGTCCTGATGGCAAAGAAGTCGAACAAAAAGAAAACAAAGAAGAACCGGTGTTCAGTAAATTTGACCTTATGAAATTAAAGATAACCCAAAATGGTAAACCGGCCGAGGCGGTTATATTATACGAAGGTTGGTACCAACGCCCGATTAAGGCGGAAATGCGTATGGCATTTAGTGATCCAAAAATGGCAGAATATATAAAAATGGGGCGTTCATCGCCGTTACCTGAATTTTTGATTCCGATGCATCATGCAATTTTGGAATATAATGGTAATCCGCGATATTATAACCCGCAAACAAACGAGTTGAAAGAACTTGCGCCTGTGGCAAAATAGCAATATGTTCAAATTGTTGCACTTTTTAATCATTGTTTCTTTGTTAACCGGGTGCAGTGCCACGGTCGAATCGCGTTTAGATTCTATTCGTGGGGATTATATGAATACATCTGTGAATGCCGATGATTTAGAAAGTAAAAATAATCTCGATTTATTGATTACGGCGGATGCGTTGTTTCATTCAGACGATATTTCTGGCGCAGACAATGCATACGAAATATTCAATCGTAAAAATCCGGGTGTTGCCGATGGTGGCGATATATTGCGTGAAGCCGCATCTTTCACATTTGGGGCAAATGTCAATGATTATAAACCATATATGATGGATTCGTTATTTGTATCATATTATCAGTTGTGGGCGGCGTTGATTGATGGGCGTTACGATGATGCGCGCGTAATTATAAATCAATCTTATTCGCGTCAAACTGATATGTCGCGTGCGTATGAAAAATTGATAGAATCAAATCAGAAATCTTTTGCGGAAAATACAGGATTGACGACTGATTTGCGGAACGAGAATTCTAAATGGACGGCATATCGTGATATTATGAATCCGGCATTGATGTATTTATCGGGGCTGTATTTTCTTAATACGGGTGATTTTAATAACGCGAAAACATATCTTTCGCGCGCCAATGGTATGGTGCCCAAGAATTCTTTTATTGTTAAAGATTTAAAAAATGCAGAATTCGGTACAACGCCAAAAAACACCGTATGGGTATTCATTGAAGATGGTTTTGCACCAAAATTGACGGAACAGCGTATAAGTTTGCCGATACTGCACGGAAATGGTCTTACCACTGTAACAATTGCAATATCAGAACCGGTGTTTTCAAATAATACAGTTCGCATTGATGATGCGCAAGAATTGGCAAATGTTGATGCAATGTTTATGACAGAATATGGCGAATACAGAATAAATGATGCGCTGCGTGCGTTCACATCTGCATCTGCCCGTGTGGCATTACAATCGACCATGTATAATTCGCGTTCAGATAAAGCGCCATTGTTGGGACTGTTTTCTACACTTTATTCAGAATTTACCAACAGTGCCGATGTTCGCACATGGGCGACATTACCCAAAACTATATCTGTTCTGCGCATGCAGAACAATAAAAGTGGCTTGATTGAATTGCGTTCAAATGGTAACCTGATTGACAAGGTATCTGTGCCGACATCTGGAAATTATTTGATATATGTTCGTGCCGCACCAACGGGATATGATATTAAAACAATAAAATTAAAATAAACAAAAGGGGAAAATATGAAAAAACTTTTACCAATTGCACTGTGCGCAGTGTTGACCGGTTGTGGCGAAACAACGGTTGTTGATTTGAATAATGAAGCCGAAGTTGCCGCAATGCAAAATGTTATGGAATTGGAATATCGTGATTGGACCAAAACCGCAGAAGATATGACAAAATCTATGCTGGCCAGTGGGGCGTTTTCGCGGGTGAAAAATCCGGTAATTGCGATGGGCAATATCAAAAACGATACAATGCAAAGGTTTGATACAGATATTTTGATGAAAAAGATTCGTAAAACAATTATCAATTCTGGTCGTGCCCAGGTTACAACCAGTTTTGAAAACTTTGGACCCGCGGAAGACGGAACAACATACGCGGTGCGCGATACGCGTGGCAATGCGGAATATGATGCGTCAACTATCGTAGGCAAGGGTACATTGGTTGCGCCAAATATGTCTTTGTCTGGCAAGATGTTGCAACGTAATTTGAAACTGCGTTCTGGATGGTTTTCGTCTGTGGATACACGCGTAGAATATTATCTGCAATTGACATTGACTGATGTTAAAACGGGTCTTGCCCTGTGGGAAGATGAACAGCCAATTGTTAAAGAAGGCGACCACGCACCAAATTGGTAAATCGGAATTTTAACCAATTGGTATAACCCCCGATATGGGGGTATATTTTTTGTGTTATGAAAGTTACAGATTCTGTTTGGTCATCACTGGTATTGGGAATGCACGATGCATTGGTTTCAACATTGGGATTGGTTGTTGGATTGGCATTTGCAGATGCGACACAATACATAATCGTTTTAACCGGCATAATTGCATCTGTTGCGGCGGGGCTTTCCATGATGGCATCGGAATACCTGTCGCAAAAGGCCGGCGGTAATATGCGCACTGCGGCATGGCGCGGAGTAATGACCGGGGCCGCATACGTTTTTACAGCCACAATGGTACTGGTGCCATTTTTATTTATATCGAATATGGTAACGGCGGTTATAATGACCTATGTTGTTGCGACATCGATAATATTTTTCTTTAATTATTTAAAGTCAAAAATAAATGGGCAAAGATTCTGGCCAGCATTTTTTGAAATGATAATGGTGTGTTTTGTTGTAACAATGGCATCGTTCATCATCGGCGAAGGTGCAAAGATATTCTTTGGAATCGTGATATAGAAAAACCGCCCGTTTGGGCGGTTCACTAACCACTATCTACTAATGATTAAATTTGTGGATCGTTGTCCAACATAGCAGAAAATGTTGCGCATGCCACACGTTTGCCATTTACAAACGCCGTGCCGGTAAATTTATGCAATTTCATTTTTGAACCGATTTCTTCAATATGCAATTCCAATGTATCGCCCGGTACAACCATGTGTGTGAACTTTGCATTTTCAATAGAAACAAAATATCCCAATGCCCGTCCGCCATTATTGCCGATTGAATTCAGAATACAAAAGCATGCGGTTTGGGCCAAGGCTTCGATAATCAAAACACCGGGCATAATTGGGTGTGCCGGGAAATGTCCCGCACACCAAAATTCGTTATCGCGAACATGTTTAATACCCACCGCAGTTTTATCGGTGAATTCACGAATTTCGTCGACCAGGCGCATATCACCCCTATGCGGAATAACCTTTTCTATTCCTTTGCTGTCAATCATATTACCAACCTTTGTTAATCGTTATTTACATGCTTTTTAAGCCAGGCATAGTGCCGTAAGAATTCTGTTCCCGGTGCCGCCGGATATCCCATGTGCTTTGCGCCATCGGGAACATCACGGAAAACACCGCTGTTTGCGCCAATTTCGGCATCATTACCAATCTTAACGCCATTTGCAATTCCAACATGCCCGGCCAACAACGCACGGTCGCCAATTTTTACCCCACCGGCGATTCCAACACCGCCCGCCAAAAAGCACTCACGCCCAATAACTACACCATGTGCAATTTGGCACAGGTTATCAATTTTCGTCCCGTCGCCCACCATTGTATCAGTTAATGCCCCACGGTCGATACAGGAATTTGCACCTACCGACACGCGGTCGCCCAAAACAACACGTCCAACATGCGGAATAAACACATTATGACCGTCTTGGCGGGTATAACCAAAACCGTCTTTGCCGATGGATGCCCCGTTGTGAATAACACATTCGGCACCAATAGTTGCATTTTCAATATGCGCCCCAGAATGAATAACTGTTCCACGCCCAATTGTTACATTTCGACCGATATATACATTTGGGTATATTTTCACATCTGGTTCAATTACCGCGCCGCGTTCAATAGTGGCAAATTGCCCGACATAAACACTTTTTTTATTGCGAAAGAATACGCCACGTTCAATATATGCATCACCCGATATGCCCCGGCGTGGCGGTTCACGATAAATCTCGCCCAGAACCTTGACAATTTCGCCGCGTGGACTGGCGCACACCAACAGTGTTGCGCCCGACGGGGCATGCGACACCATTTCTGGTTGAACCAAGATAACCGATGCGCGTGTATTTTCCAATACTGACACCGGCAATATTTTAAAGGCGTTGCTGTTCTGTTCAGTGGAATAAAATGCGACATCGCCCGGTCTGGCATCGGCAATCGGTGCGATACCTTTGACAACCGTATCGGCATTTCCACGCAGTTCCAGACCGAATTTTTCGGCCAATTCGCCGGCGGTCATTTTGACCGCTTTGGGCTTTAATAAAAATTCAATAATTTTTGACATACCGGCATTATAATAGAAAAAAAATAAAATAAAAGCGCAAATTATATTTGCCTTGAATTTTGATATTGGTTTGCTATTCTTGACCCCAAAGGAAGAAGTATGGACACCAATTATACTGTTTTAGCGCGAAAGTACAGAAGTCAAGATTTCCAATCACTTATTGGGCAAGATGTTTTGGTTAAAACTTTGACCACTGCTATCAAGACCGGGCGCATTGCGCATGCATATATTTTCACCGGTATTCGCGGAACCGGAAAAACCAGTACGGCGCGTATTCTGGCCAAGGCGTTAAATTGTTTATCGTCTGATGGACCAACGGCCGAACCATGTGGCAAATGCGAAAACTGTCGTGCAATTGCGGCGGGACAACATATTGATGTTTTGGAAATTGACGCGGCATCACATACCGGCGTTGATAATATGCGTGAAATTTTGGATGCGGCACAATACCGTCCAACAAACGGTCGTTACAAGGTTTATATAATCGACGAAGTCCACATGCTGTCATCCAGTGCGTTTAATGCATTGTTGAAAACACTGGAAGAACCACCGGCGCATGTAATCTTTATTTTGGCAACGACCGAGATACGCAAGGTTCCAGTTACGATTTTATCGCGGTGTCAACGCTTTGATTTGGTGCGTGTTCCAGTTGAAACATTAAAGAAACACTTTGCGTGGATTGCCGAACAAGAAAAAGTTGAATTGTCAGATGCGGCAAATGAATTGTTGGCGCGGGCGGCGGATGGTTCTGTGCGCGATGGTCTTTCGCTATTGGACCAGGCGATTGCCCAAACCGGTGGTCATGTTGATGAAGCCGCGGTTATGGATATGTTAAAACGCGCGGACCGTGGTGTTGTTGTTGACTTTATGCAAACTATACTTTCGGGGAATGTTTCGGCGGCATTGGCACGTGCAGACGAAATCTATACCAATGGTGCGGATTTATCGATGTTGCTTACCGATATGATGGAATGGACACATTGGGCAACGCGCATGCATCCTGTTTTGCGTGCGGGCAATAATGACAGTGCACCGTATACCGCAGACCAACGCGAACGCATAAATGAAATAAACAAACATGTGTCGTTGAATACACTTTCCCGTATATGGCAGGTTATGGTCGCGTCTGTTTCAGAAATGGCGGCGGCGGCAAATCAAAAGCAATGTTTTGATATGTTGGTGATTCGTTTGATGCATATTGCCGATATGCCATCAGTGCCGGATATTTTAAAACAAAATGAAAAATCTGGGCCTGTTGCGCCACGTCCCAGTGCACCGGTTGCGCCAAAGAACGATACAATAAAAATAAAATCTGCATCTGATTTGGCAGATGCATTATCGGCGGCGCGTGAAATGATATTATACTCATATTTTACCAAAAATATAGAAATTACCGCGATTATTGATAATAAAATATCGTATTTTGACCGTGGTGATGATGCGGATTTTCAACAGAAATTAATCCTATGGTTAAATGCTAAAACCGGGGAAAAATGGGAATTGAACAGACAAGAAGAATCTCATCAAGATAAAACTGTTCGCGAACAAATCAAGACAGATGCGGAATCTGATCCAATGGTGGCAGATGCGATGTCTTTGTTCGAAGGCGCGGAAATTGTCGGGGTTTCAAAACAATAAAAATAAATGGGGGAATGAAATGAAATACGAATCTGGACGTTCACTAATAGAAATCATCGGTGTATTGGCAATTACTGCGGTTATGACGGCGGCGGCGGTTGGAATATATAATTCAATTCGTCATAATCAGAAAAATACTATTGCGGCCGCAGAATTACGCGAACTTGCGAAAAACACCAAACTTTTGATGGAAATGCGTGGAGATTATACAGGCGTTTCCGTTGATTATTTGGTCAAGGCTGGTGCATTAAGGTCTGATAAGGCGCCAATTGGCAAAACTTGGTCTGTTAATGTTGGAACAGATGTAACAAGTTTTTCAATTGATTTGGTTGGACTTTCCCGCGGGGAATGTGAATTTTTTGCGACCGCGTTACCAAATTGGGCATCTGATATGTTTGTAAATGGTTATCGTTTAGACAATGCAGTCGCGTGTTTTGGTGGCACTGACAATAATATATCCTTTATAGTAAGGTAATATGAAAAAAATATTGATTGCGTTTTTCACGTTGATTTTAATTGGGTGTACACCGTACACCAGTCCGGATCGTGCTACATGGAAAAATTACCTTTATGGGGCGACTTTTACAGATATGAATGATGTGTCGCAAAGTGCCAAGAAACCGATATTCTTGGGCAGTGGTGGTCGCACAGTCGCCACGGCAACAATTCCGAATCCAGAATTAGAATATGGTGATAAAACATTAAACGAAACTGCGATTTGTTTGGGGTATATGTCGGAACTAGAAACCGCATTGTATGACGCATTGCGCCGTCCGGGGCTGTCGGTACAAAGGGTCGGAACCGATGTTTTGGTGATAATGGTACGTGATGCAATTATGGAATTAAATGTTCCGGAAATATCATCTGTTGGTGATGAAAATTTAAAAACAATTGCCAAAATACTTAAAACGTATGATGCCACATTTATAGAAATTGCTGGCTATACCGATTCTATGCGGGATGCGAATGCGGCACGTGCGTTATCAACCGATATGGCGGAACGGGTTGCGGTTTATTTTGCCCGTCATGGAATTGCGCCTTCGCGGATGTTTATCGTTGGGCGTGGTGCCGCCCGCCCAATTGCCGCCCAAGACGAGTGGGGCCGGCTTACAAATCGTCGGGTTGAATTGCGGATTTCACCGGTGCGATAAATAACGACAACTTTCTCTTTTATTTTATGAAAATTGTTGCTATAGTAAACCCGTCAACAAAAAACCAAAGGATGGAAAATATGGTAGAAACAAAAAAGACAAACACACCAAAGAACTATGTTAAATACGGTATCATCGCGGCTATCGTTGTTGCGGTGGCTTTAATCGGCGTTTTTGCGTTGCGTGGTTGCAGCGACAGAACGATTAGTCCAGAAGAAGCAATTAGTGAAGTATCTTCGGATGCGGTGAACGGTGCCGATTTGCGCATTGCTGTTGTTCGTATGGATGCAATCCAATCTGATGCCAAGGCATTACAAGATTTGCGGAAACAAAAAGAAAACTATGAAAACAGATTGCGCAGTGAATTAGAAAAACAACAAAAAGCATTAGAAAAAGAAAAAGCCGAAATTGAAAAATCACAAGATGTTTTATCACGTGAAGCCCTGCAACGTCGTGTTGTAGAATATCAAGGCAAAGTTACAAAATTGCAACGTGATTTGACAGAACGTGCGCAATCAATTGATGCGGCATTTCAACGTGCTTTGGCCCAGATTCAAGAAAGACACTTGGATCCTGTTATAGAAGCCATCATCGCCAAAAAGAATTTATCTTTGGTTATTGACGGCCGTTTTGCTCGCACAGGCACAGATGTTAAAAATTTGGATATCACAGATGATGTGATAAATTCATTGAACAAGAAAGTTTCAACTTTCAAAATGGATGCGCCAAAAGGTTTTTAATATCAGCCAAGGCAATTTATAAAAACGGTTGCGACACGCAACCGTTTTTATTAACCATTAACACTAATCACTAATTCAGATTTGTTAAAAATTCAGGAAATGGGTTTTCTTCTTCATCCCCGGTATCGGTTGTATCAGACGAATCGCCAGTATCTGTTACCACCGTATCAACCGCTGTTTTATCTTTTGGATCGCGTGTCGAATCGATTTTGCTTTGTTCTTCGTTAACAATGCGACCATAATGTTCTGCAGCCTGGAGTAAACGTTCGCGTTCAATTTCATCCGTTGCCTGGCGTGCCTGGTCCATGTATTGTTTGCGTTTTTGGCGCCATTTATGACAACGTTGAATCATCATACCGACAGCCGTTTGATTTTTTTTGTTTTGCATTTTCGTTCTTTTGTTTGTAAGTGGAAATAACTTTTGAACTATGGGGTTTTGCCCCCTCATTCTAATCAAGCATCTAAATTTTAAAACAACTTAAAACCAATTGCAATATTTTTTTTCAATTGCTATGCTTTAAAACGAAAGGGGGGATTTTTAAGTTTGCAAACCCAACGTGGAAACTTTTTGTTACAGGCATTGTTGGCGCTGACCTTGGTGTTTGCGTTTATTCCGTTTTTTGCAAAACGCCTTGCATTGCGTGATATTGGTGCCCAGATGTATGCCACCACGCGCCAGGTTGATGTTGCACGTACCGCCGCCAAAATTTTTATACGCGAAAATGCGAATAATATTCCATATGACCGAAGTTTTATTTCGGGTGAAAATTTTACAACTATGCTTGAACCGTATGGTTTGCCACTTGGGTTTACACCACGAACCGCTTTGGGCCAAGATATTATCTTAATCATTGACAAAACAAATACAGATGTATCCGCAATATTAAGGTTACGTGGTGGTGATTTGAATATGGTTCAACGTGCCGAACTTGCACGGCGTATAGGTTTCTTTGCGGTATATGATTCGGACAGTCCGACTGGCGATATAGACATTGGTATTCAATTGGCAGATATGTATTCCGATGTCGTGCGTCGTAATGATAAAAATCCAGATGCGTCCGGGTTTCTTATTGACTTGGACATGGGCAACTTTCGTTTTGATAATGCGGCAAATATGTTGGCGCACCGGGCAACGTTTCAGACCGCAGATATTACAACGCTTGCGGTTTCTGGAACCGAAGCGGGTCGTAAAGAACGCAGTAACATAGGAACCATAAGTACTGATAAGACGGTGTTTCAATCTGGGACGGGTGAATCGGCACTTTCTTTGACACGTGGCACGTTAAATGTCGACACATTAAATGCCCGAACGATTTCAAAATTTGGTGATACGGGTAATATGACGTTTGTTGATGCGGCCGTAGATACATTTGATTTGTCGGCTGGGCGCACAGGTTTTGTCGGACCAGAAAAATGGAATGTTGGTGGTGATGTAGTAACAAGCCGAATTACATTTAGTGTTGAACGTTTGGACGTAACATCTTTTATTCATGCGACACGTGGTCAAGATGTGTTTATTGATGCCGATACTTTGTCATACAGCAATGCCACCGGAATAGATACAGATTATATTTATACTTCAAACATAACATTACGCGATCAAACATCTGACAGTTTATCACGTGGTGGCGATGGGGCCGTAATATTAGATGTTCGTCCAGGCGGGACATCGTTATTACCTGATGTGTTGGTTGATACGATAAACAATGGTGTGTTTTCTATACTTGCCAATCCATCACAGGCAGATGAAAAAACAGTGGATTGTAAATCGATAATTTCTTCATTGGGCAATACGTATAATCAAAAATCTTTGGCCCAGTATATTATATGCCAGTATGTTTTTTTGCAACGTATGGAACACAGAATAGATATTAAGCAATGCTTAATCGGGGGTGGCGATGATTGTAAATAAATTTAGAATTTTTTCTTCTAAATCTGAAATCGCAGCCCAGCGTGGTGGTGGGTTAGTAGAGGTTTTATTGGCATTGGTTATTATATCAGTTGCGACACCGTTTACATATTCTATTATTTCTGATACAACGCATACCATGCATAATATGGCAATTGCGAACGATATTATAAGTTTACGTGATGGGGTGTTAAACTTTATACGAACAAATCAAGATTTATGGCCAGATACAGCCCAGATACAAATGTCGCCCGAAGAATTGGCTGAATTTTCGGATTCAATATCAACAGGGTTTATCGATAAATATTCTGTGCGTAATGGAACAATCATCGATGTATATTTAGCATTTGATTTTCAAATGCCGGCAAAACGCGTTGCTCAGATTGTAAATAATATCGGTGCCGATGCGGCGATTGTCGGGGCGGATGGAATTGCCTATGGTGATTCTTGGGCTGTAACGGCTCCTGGATTTCATAGTGGTAATTTAGTGTATAAAATTACGCGTAATTTATCTGATGTTGATACATCGCGATTTCTACATCGTGGTTCTGGGGGTGAAGATGATTTAAATGTTATGGCGCGTGATTTAAATATGGGCGGGCATGATGTGTATAACATCGGTGGTGTCGATGCTAAATCTGTGCGTGTACGAAATTTGGATGCTACATTTATTTCGGCAGATACAATAGATGCGCGCACTGTATATTTTTCTTCAGGCGCGAATATGAATGGCGATAATGTAAAGATTGGAACATTGCGTGTGTCTGGTGATATCAACGGATTCAGAAATATTACAGGCAAGAAATTAAATGGTTCATCTTTTAATGTTAATGGTCGGTTAATTGCAGACCGGGCGACCATCAACAAAGTCGTAAATGTTGGTCGTAATTTTATTTTGAAATCAAGTTCATTAAAAACAATAAGTGGATTTACGGGTATGTCTGCCGGTACGGTATATACCCCATACATTTTGACCAAAGAAATAATTTTTTATGAAAATTTTGGACTTACGGTTTCAGGAGAATTATTGGTATCCACAAATTCTCCGATAAAGTTTGGCAGTTGGTCTTTCCCGTCAACGACCCCTCCATCGTTTTCTTCTTTGCAATTGACGCGGGCCCCAATACCGGCCGCCCCCAAGACAGACGAATTTAGAGCATTGATGACAAGTGAATGGCAAACAAAATGATAACAAAAACAAGAATATTTTCTTATCACAATTTACATCGTGGAACGGTGCTGATAGAATTTTTGTTAACAATCGCCTTGGCGGGAACTTTGATGCCGTTTATATATGGTTATCAAAATCGTGCGATTATGCGTGCTGAAAATGTCAAGGTCGCCCGCCAAATGCAAAAGATACAATCTGTGTTTGAAAAATATATTGTTGAAAATAAAGACACAATGTTAACAACTGTTGGGCGTAACATAATCAAAGTGAAATTGTCAGATTTAACAGAATATGGACTTGATGAAGATTTTGTTCAAACAGTCGGAAACAAATATCAGTTGCGTGTATTAAAATCTAACGATTATGGAGACCAGGCTTCTTTACAGGGAATAATTGTTTTATCTGATTCTGAAATAACCCCTTTGCGCACGCGTGAGATTGTGTCAATGGGTGATGAAAAAATAGGTTTTGTTGATGGTACGCGTGCGTATGGTGGCTTTGGAACGTGGCGTGTTAATACGGCAGATTTGGGCATAGATGCGACATCTGGTATTGTGCAAACAACATCGATAAATCGTGATAATTCGCTATATTTATGGCGGGTGCCGTCTGATGGGGCAACAGATGCCACAATGCTGTCGGCATTAAACCTTGGGGGGCGCGATATAATAAATACATCTTTTGTAAATACGGCAGGTTTATCATTGGATGAAACATTAGAAGCAAATAAAATTGTAACCAATGATTTGATATTTAAAAATCGAACAACGATTGATAATAAATATACAACGCAAACAGCAATTGTATCGGGGGCAATGTCCGGGGATTCGAAAAATATTAACATCAATGGGATGTTTAACTTGGCGGAATCAGCCAAGGCATCGTCATTTACTGCAGATAATTTATGGGTAAATACATTGACATTAAGCGGGTTAAGCACAACGTCCGGTGCGGCTGCAACACTGCGTTCAAATGGTTCTATTGATATGACCGAAGGTCGCATAAGTGCATTATTTGTATCTGTTGGGTTTACTGGTTCAATAACATCGCGTTTAAATGTTAAATCAAAGATAGTTGATTCTGTCAATTCTGATTATTATTGGGATGTATCATCCAAGACGGCAAATTTGGTTGATATAAACTCGCCTACTTTATCAGACATGGCACCGCGCATATTGCGCCGTGAATCTGTATCGGGGACAACGGCGACACGTGTGTTTTCTTCTGTGGTGTCGAACAAGAATGCCACCGTTGGCGATTATTTAAATGCGATTCGTGAAATTGGGCAAAGTGTCCGCGCCAAATATCAAATGTTGAATTTAGAATAATTTGTGGTATAAAAGGAATTAAGATGATGAAAATAAAATGCGACGTTTGTAAAACAGAATATTCAATGCCAGATGTGTCGTCTGGACGTGTGCGGTGCGCGGTATGTGGAAATGTATGGCATGTTTCGCGTAAGTCTGGTCGCAACAGTTTATTGGTTTTTTTTGCGGCATTATGTGCTTTGCTTGCGGCGACAATGTTTGCGGTTGTGGTTATTATTTCTTCGCGTCGTGATGACCCAGAAAAGCGTCCATTGGTTGCCACTATTACCGATGTTTCAACCATAAATGAAGACGAAAACGCCCCAAAGATTGTCGTAAATGGAACGGTTACAAATCGTTCTGATGACATATACGCATTTCCCGATTTAATAATTGTTTTATATGGTGCCGATGGTGCGCCCATTTCGCGCCAGAAATTTATGCCGTCTGCGACCTTACTGGATGCGGGGCAATCGGTTCGTTTTTCACACACATTGTCTGGAAAATTCAATGGGGTTAAGCGGGTAACGGTTGAATTGTTGGATACAAATCAGGGGGAAAAGAAATGAGAAAGATGATTTTTGCAATTGCGATGGCGATATTGCCTTTTGTTGCGAACGCGGCGGATAATCCGGCTCCGTTGCCTGGACCGCGTATAAGTGTTTTTTCGACTACGACCGATTGGGCGGCACTTACGGGTTTGCCACTGCGCCAATTTACGGGTGAATTCAAATGGTCAAATTCAGATGTTAATCGTGGTTTGGTTTTATATTACCTGGATGCGTTTCCATGTTACGGCGAAGCCGACAGTGTTCGCATCTGGCTTGGGCCGAACAAACAATCCGAAGGTCGGTTGCGTTTGGTCTGTGTTCATGCACCCACAGAAATAAGTTTTACATGGCACAATGCCACACGTGATGCTGACCAAGCACAAAGCACAGGAATTTTGAAATGCCCGGTTACCGGTGATTACGAATTGACCATAGATTTATCCAAATGTACCCGTGGACCCGACTGGAAGGAATACAAGTAAAAATGACGGACACGCGCGAATTTATTGTTGGTGATGAATCCGCGGGCGTGCGCCTGGACCGATTTTTGGTTACCCAAATGCCGGAATTTTCGCGCAGTGAAATTCAGCGTTTTGACATTTTACGTAATGACATGCCGGCTAAGTTTTCTGATAAAGTAAAATTGAACGACAAAGTTATGGTTCAAATTCCATCGCGTGAAACCGATGTGGCGACCGATAACATATCGGACGAATTAGATTTAGAAATTTTATACCAAGATGACGATATAATCGTTGTAAATAAACCGCGTGGGGTTGTGATGTATCCATCGGCGGGAAACAAGACAGGAACATTGGTTCAAAATTTATTGTCTGTTACGCATCTTTCGGCGTTGGGTGGCGCGACTCGTCCGGGGGTCGTTCATCGGCTGGATAAGGATACCAGTGGTGTTATGGTTTTTGCAAAATCTGATGCGGCATATCGCGGTTTGGTTAAAACTTTTTCAAATCATGATTTGACGCGGAAGTATGTTGCGTTTGTGTGGGGGGTACCGAATTGGACCAGTGCGGAAATAAC
>CACZUL010000013.1 GCA_902784285.1 uncultured Pseudomonadota bacterium
TATCATAAACGTTCATTGAATTCAAATGGTGGTTGGAACAAAACAAGTTCTTTGTCGTTTATCAATATGCCGTTGTTACAATATGCACATGAAATTCGCACCCCTGTATTACTGATACACGGTGAAAAAGCGCACAGTCGTTATTTCAGCGAAGGTGCATTTGCCAAACTTACCGGCGACAACAAAGAGTTAATGATTATTCCGGGGGCAAACCATATTGATTTATACGATAATATGGAAAAAATACCATTTGATAAACTGGAACAATTTTTTAAAACAAATTTGAAATAAAAAGGATAAACATATGAAGAAATCAACTATTGCTGCGTTGGGGGCTGCGGCTGTAATTACAACGGGGGTCGGATTGCATTATGCAACCGCTTCGAATGATGTGCCGGTTGTATATTTTACGCGCGATATTTCGCCGGCGGGTTTGGTGCGTGCATATCATGCATTAAATTGGAAACCAACTGGGAAAGTCGGTGTAAAAATGAGTACCGGTGAATCCGCCAAAACAAACTATCTGCGTCCGGCACTTATCAAAGATTTGATTGATGAATTGGACGGAACAATCGTTGAATGTAATACCGCATATGCCGGCAACCGCAACGACAGTAAATCACATTGGGCGGCAATACGTGAACGTGGATTTTTGGATGTTGCGCCGGTTGATATTATGGACGAAGAGGGCAGCATGACATTGCCGGTCAAAGATGGAAACAGGCTTTCTGAAAACTATGTTGGAACGCATTTTGCAAATTATCCATCATATGTCGTTTTATCGCATTTCAAGGGTCATCAAATGGCCGGATTTGGTGGTGCATTGAAAAACATTTCTATTGGTTTTGCGTCATCCATGGGCAAGGCATGGATTCACAGTGGTGGCACATCCAAAGATAATCCGTGGGGTGGCGAACAAGACGCGTTCTTGGAATCTATGGCGGATGCGGCGCGTGCGGTCACCGATTATGTTGGACGTGACAATATGGTTTATATCAATGTATTGAATCGCATCAGTATAGATTGTGATTGTAATGCGAACCCGGCCGAACCGGATATCCATGATATTGGTATTTTGGTGTCACACGATCCGGTTGCCATTGACCAGGCCGGTATAGATATGGTGTCCCGTGCCGACGGTAATCAGAAACTTATGGAACGTATTGCGGACAGAAATGGTCTGCATACATTAGAGGCGGCCGAAAAAATCGGTGTCGGTTCTCGAAAATATAAACTGGTAGATTTAGACGAAAAATAACCAAAGGAGAAAAATATGAAAAATTTAGTATATATATTGATTGCAATTGTGGCGGTTGTTGGATTGTTGGCCGTTGTACGTGCCGCAAAATCAACCACATCAAACAATGACACATTGGTCGCGTATTTCAGTGCAACCGGCAATACAAAATCTGTGGCTTCAAGGCTGGCGACGGCAACAAGTGCCGATTTATTCGAAATTAAACCGGAAAACATTTATACGTCCGATGATTTGAATTGGCAAAACGATAAAAGTCGTTCTTCAATTGAAATGGCCGATAAAAATTCGCGACCCATTATCGCATCAAAAATTGAAAATATTGCCAAATATAAAACAATCTTTATTGGATTCCCAATTTGGTGGGGACGCGAACCGTCAATAATAGATACATTTATGGAAAGTTATGATTTTGCCGGTAAAACGATAGTTCCGTTTGCAACATCCGGGTCCAGTGATATTGGTGATGTTGCGACAAATCTGAAATCTTTGGCTCCAAATGCAACGGTTTTAAATGGTAAAAGATTTCCGACCGATGTGTCTGTGGAAGAATTGAAAACATGGGCCGATGAAGAAATTAAATGAAACAAAAAATTATAAATTTTACAAACAATCGGTACAACGTCGCCCCAGAATATCTGTGGCGGCGTTATCCGACATATTGCATATTTAGACATCATAACAACAATAAATGGTTTGCATTATTGGGCACTGTTCCGCGCAGTATTTTGGGTCTGTCGGGTGATGGTGATATTGATATTATAAATGTAAAAACAAATGATGCAGAATTCTTTCGTGGCGTACGGGGTGTTTTGCCGGCATATCATATGAATAAAAATCATTGGATTACGATATTGTTAGACGGCACATTGCCAATGAAAAATGTTCAAAAATTAATAGAAACATCATACAAATTAACAGAATAAAATATAAATCCTGGGGCGGATGACCGGATTGTTTCACCAATATTGTCCCATCCACCTTCGCAAAATGCTACGGTGGACCGGCGCACTCCCGTTCGCCTTGGTCCAATATTTCGAACCGGCTGTTTCGCCGGTTCAAACTCGAACATTCACGATTATAAAAAATCGCCCCAAATGGGACGCTTTTTTATAATGGGGCGGATGACCGGATTGCTTCGCCAATGTTGAAACATCCACCTTTGCAAAACGCTACGGTGGACCGGCATACTCCGTCTGCCTTGTTTCAACATTTCAAACCGGCTGTTTCGCCGGTTCAAATCTGAACATTCACGATTATAAAAAATCGCCCCAAAAGGGACGCTTTTTTATAATGGGGCGGATGACCGGATTCGAACCGGCGACATTCGGTACCACAAACCGACGCTCTAACCAGCTGAGCTACATCCGCCATGGCTGAAACGCAGTCTAACATGAAAATATACGGTTTTCAACATTTTTCTTTAATTTCCGCAAAAAACATTTATAATCACCGCAAAACTGAAACAAAAGGAACGCAAATGCAACCGCAACCTGTACTTGATACATTCGTTATAGATATGTATGCCGCATTAGCGGTAAATCCGGTTGCTGTATCTTATCCCAAGGGTCAAATACGGCCGGATGATAGTAATATTTATTCTTATAAATACGATCACGATTTTGCGACTTGCTATACTTTCGGACCATATAAACTTGAACATCGCGAAGTTGCGCGCCGGGACGAATACCGTCGTGGTTGTCGGGAAGAATTTATTTTTACAAAGCCCGGAACAACATTGTATATTCCAATTCAGATTGGTAAATATTCAAAAGAATTAAAACAAGGCTATTTCGATTTATACAAGTCGATAAAGGCCAAAGCCAGTGGCAAACAATTTACAAACCCGTATGTTGAGCGGACAAATGATTCAATATATTTTTTGGAAAAATATATTTTGGAAGCACCGAATTCGTTGCTTGGTATGCAAGGAACGGCGGACAAAGACGAACTTTTTAAGCAGTTGAATAACATAAAATTGTTATTGTTAAAAAGCCAACATGCAATCACTAAATAATAATCGCCCCAATCGGGGCGGTTTCTTTTTCCTTGCCTTGATTGCCGAAATTTTAGTATTTTTTATATGTAATGAAAAAAGAACTGTTCGATTTTCTGAACATGGACCTGCAATTTATTCGCGGGGTGGGGCCGGTTTTGGCGGCGCGCTTTGCAGACTTGCTGGGTGGGCGGCGAATTTTGGACTTTATGTTGCATATTCCCGTCTATGTCAAAGACCGTGGTATGATTGATTCAATCGCAAATGCAACCCCCGGCGAAGTTGTTACGGTTATGGTTCAAATAAAATCCCAAAAGGCCGGACGCGCATTTGGTCGCCGGCGCAGTCCTACGCGCATAACTTGCGTTGATCGGGCGGGGCAAACATTGGTTGTGCAATTCTTTAATGTTAATTACCTTGATTATTGGTTAAAAAAGTTGCCGATTGGCGAATGGCGAATAATCAGTGGCAAATTGGAGACTGGCCGCACGCCGACAATAAACCACCCGGACTTTATCGAAGAACCCGACAACGCAAATAAAATTCCGCGTGTCCAGGCGATTTATCGTTCCGGCGAAGGCATAACCCAGAAAACTTTTATGAACATTCGGGACCAAGTTTTTGCCGCGTTGCCCGAAAAATTGATTGGTGCAGATGCGCAAATTACGGAATTCTTTGATGCGTTGCGCCGGGCGCACTTTGCGGAAACAAATGACGATTTGTCGCCAATGTCGGATGATATAGTCAAATTGGCATACTTTGAATTATTGGCGCATCAAACCGCGATTGCAATAAGTCGCCGCACACGCACAGACGCGCGTCATCGCCGTGCGCCACGCACAAAAAAATATAATCTGGTGGAAAAATTTTACGCGTCTTTGCCGTTTGATTTAACGGGCGCGCAAAAATCTGCGATTGCGGATATTGCCCGCGATATGTCGCGCGAATTTCCGATGATGCGCCTGGTCCAGGGCGATGTGGGTTGCGGCAAAACAATGGTTGCGGCGGCGGCGATGGTTTTAATGGCGGAATCTGGCGGGCAAACGGCATTACTGGCACCGACGGATACATTGGCGGCGCAACACTATGCGAAATTAAAACCGATATGCGACAAATTGGGATTGGTTTGTGATATATTGACCGGTCGCGACAAAGGCGCATCGCGCCGCGAAAAATTAACATCACTGCGTTCGGGGCGCACGCGTTTGGTCGTGGGCACACATGCATTGTTTTCCGCGGATGTAATCTACAAAGATTTGGGTTTGGTTATTATTGATGAACAGCATCGTTTTGGCGTGTCCCAGCGTGAAGCATTGCGTGATAAAGGCAATAATCCCGATGTGTTGGCACTTTCTGCGACACCGATTCCGCGCACGCTTTCTATGACAATCTATGGCGATATGGATATTTCGATTATAAATGAAAAGCCCGCCGGTCGTATCCCGATTAAGACCAGCAAGTTGCCACTTTCGCGCGTTGATGCGTTGATTGAACGATTGCGTCCGCAAATTGTATCGGGTGCGAAAGTGTTTTGGGTTTGCCCATTGGTTTCTGAATCAGATGGTACCGATGCGACCGCCGCCGAAGAACGGTATAAAAAACTGTGTGAACATTTCACATGCGTAGGCTTGGTGCACGGTCAAATGTCGCGCGAAGAACGCGATAAAGTTATGGCGGAATTTGCGCGCCCCGGTGGCAATATGAAAATATTGGTTGCAACAACTGTTATAGAGGTTGGTATCGATGTTCCCGATGCAACAATTATGGTAATTGAAAATGCAGATCGGTTTGGCCTGGCGGCACTGCACCAATTGCGTGGTCGTGTGGGTCGCGGAAACGCGCAATCGTTTTGTATATTGCTGTATGGGGGCGGGGTGTCAATGGACGGTCTTAAACGGTTGGACGTTTTGGTCGACACAGATGATGGCTTTGTTATCGCGGAACAGGATTTAATGATGCGCGGTGTCGGCGAATTATTGGGCACGCGGCAAAGTGGTTGGATAAATTATCACTTTGTTGATTATCGTGCGCATCGGGATTTATTCAAATTGGCGACGCGTGCGGCAACCGATATGGTTACGATTGAACCGTGGGTGCGTGATTTAATGTTCGTCTTTGACAGAACGGCAACATTGGGGGCCTAGTGTGGTGTTAAGAAAAATATTCATAATGATTTTTTGCGTTTTTGTTGCGTTGCCTGCGCGTGCGGCATCGATTATTCAAGACACCGAAATAGAATCCACTGTTTCCGAAATTATCGCGCCAATTGCCACGGCGGCGGGTGTTCCAAATGCCCATATTCGTATAGTTAATGATGATGACTTTAACGCGTTTGTTATGGGGGGCGAAGATATTTATATCTATACGGGGTTATTGACCCGGATTCGCACACCGAACGCATTGCGCGCGGTTATTGCGCACGAATTGGGGCATACAATCGGCGGACACATGGCGCAAATGTCTGCGCGCATGGAAAGTGAGATGCGCCGTACAATGATGATTCAGGCATTGGGCATCGGGCTTATGCTGGCGGGTGGAAATCCATCGCTGGGGGCGGGTGTTGTGGCGGGTGCAACCGGAATTGCGCGACAATCGCTGTTGGCGTTTTCGCGTGATGAAGAACGTGTGGCGGACGATATGGGATTCGATTTAATGGTTCGTGCGGGATACAATCCAAATGGATTTATCGATGTATTCGAACAGATGAACGATATGACATCGCACATTGAATCGCGAATAAATCCGAACGCGATAAACCATCCGCTGACGGCGGAACGGTTAAAAAATGTGCGTGATAAATTGGATGCCAAAGATATAAAATCCAAGAAATTCAAATCTGATACGAATGCGACAACCAAGAAATATGATATGGTGCGTGCAAAATTGGTTGGGTATTTGGATGATGCATCGCGCATCAAGACACTGTATCCGAACGCGGATAAGTCAGATGCCGCGATTTACGCGCGTGCGATTGCAAATATGCGATGGGGAAATTTATCTGGTGCGGCGGTTGGCACACGGACATTGGTTTCGCGCAATCCCAAAAACCCATATTTTTACGAATTGTTGGGCGATTTAGAATATAAATATGGACATTATGATGATTCTGTGAACGCATACGAACGTGCATTAAAATTGCGTCCGAATTCGCCCCAGATTGAAACTGCACTTGCGCTGGTATTGGTGGAACGCGGTGGGGCGGGGGACACTGCGCGTGCGGCGGAACTGTGCCGGCATGTTATTTTGGTTGAACCATCGCCGGTTGTCTATTGGGTTTTGGCACGCACATTTGATTCAGATGATGGGCGCGCCGATTGGGCGATGGCTGAATTTTACCGGTTGCAAAACAAAAATGACAAGTCGCGCGAATATGCGCGCCGCGCCAAATCGCGCCTTAAACCTGGCACGCCCGAATACATAAAATCAAATGATATATTAAAATCCAAAGATTAAGGCATTTATGCCAAAACCTGTTTCTGTAAATCAATCAGTTTTTTTGCGCCACCCGCCGCCATATCCATCAATTCGCCAAGTTGCGCTTTTTCAAACGGGTGTTGTTCGCCGGTGGATTGAACTTCGATAAATCGACCTGATTCGGCAACGACAAAGTTTGCGTCTAATTCGGCGACACAGTCTTCTTCATAATCCAAATCTAATACCAATTCCCCGTTCCAAAGGCCCGCAGAAACCGCGGCAACATTTTCATGTATTGGATTTTCGTGTATGCGACCATTTTCCATTAACCAACGCACGGCCAAACTTAGCGCGACAAATCCGCCAGTAATGGATGCACAACGCGTTCCACCGTCTGCCTGAATAACATCGCAATCGATTGTAATAGTATGTTTGCCCAAAACTTCCATATCAACGACACTGCGCAGGGCGCGCCCGATCATACGGGAAATTTCTGCGCTGCGATGGTCTTTCATAATTGTTTCGCGTGATTTGCGTGTACCGTTTGCGCGTGGCAACATAGAATATTCTGCCGTAACCCAACCACCGGTTTTATTCTGCATACGTTTCCATGTGGGTTGATTCAAATCGACACTGGCGGTGCAAAGTACGGTTGTCCCGCCCATTTTAATAAGGCACGAACCTTCGGCCCATTTGTTAACGCCGGTTTCCATTGAAACAGGTCGCATTTGATTTGACTTTCGTAAAGACGGACGCATGAACACACCTTTTGTTGTTTGGTTTGGAACACCAGTATATATGAATATATGGTAATTGCAATTTTTTATTGCACAAAACAGTATTTTCAAAGCAAATTTGTGATGATACTCTGGAATTCAGCCCACTGAATTCATGGTTATAACTAAGGTTTTCACAATTATCGGCAAGGTCGGAATTAAACACTAACTTGCTTTTTGCTTTTCGTGGTGTTATTATTCGCAATCGCAAGAAGGTTTTTTATGTCAGCAAAAAAAACATTTAAGAAATTACTGGGATATTCTGGAATAGTTTTCTTTTGTTTGGCCGCCGGTATGCTTTGGTGGCAATTACGAAATTATTCCTTGACCGACATCGCTCATGCTTTGTTGGACATACCGTTTATCAATCTGGTTTTGGCATCCGTTGCATGTCTGGCGGGGTATTTGGCATTGGCTCTTTATGATTATTTGGCATTGAAATATGTTGGCGCCGGCGACAAAGTAACATGGTGGAAATGGATGTTGGCCGGAATGTTGGGCTTTGCAATAAGTAATAATGCCGGTCATGCGGTGGTTTCTGGTGGCGCGATTCGTTATCGGCTTTATACCCGTTGGCGCATTCGCGGGGGCGACATTGTAAAAATTGTTACAATTAACGGTTTTACTTACTTTCTGGGCGCAACGGCAATTGCGGTTGTGGGGTATTTTTTAATTCCGCACGATATTTTTGCCGAATCTGTGGGGGCCAGTGTCGGTCTTAACACCCTGTTTATATTCTGTTTGGCGGCGCTATTGGCATATTTCGCGGTAACGGTATTTTTCCGCCACAAAAGCGTGAAAATCGGTCAGTTAAAGTTTGAAGTTCCATCAACCCAGATGGCGTTTTTACAGACATTATTGGGTATGGCGGATTCTGTTTTGGCGGGTTTGGTGCTTTATTTCTGTTTGACACCGTTCGTTCATATTCCGTTTGGAACGTTTATCGGACTGTTCGTGGTGGCGCAAACCACGGGCGTGTTCAGCCAGGTTCCCGGCGGTATAGGTGTTTTTGAAAGTGTTTTCTTGCTTGCATTGCCCGAAGGCGCAGACAAGGCCAGTGTTTTTGGCGCACTGTTGGCATATCGCATAATTTACTATGTTTTGCCACTGATTGGGGTTGGCGGATTGTTCTTTATTTACGAACGTTGGCTGCGTGCGCGTATGCGCCGTTGGTTGGCCGAAGCAAAAGAACATATTCCACATTTCCCGCGCGTTTCCAAGAATAAAAGCGCCGATGAATAAAATACCTTGATAACCGAAATTTGTTCTGTTAGAATTTCCCCAACGTATAAATAATGGGGTAATAGCGGTGTTTATGTTATCACTTCTTTCTTTAATTCGATTGGCATTTTTGGGTATCGCGATGCTTTCCCTTGGCATGGGCTTGGACGCCCCACGGGGACGGGTTACTGCCCATAGATACGTGCTGAACACAAAAGGATTATTTGATGTCAAAAAAAATATATGTGGACGCAGTCCACCCGGAGGAAACGCGCGTTGTCGTCGTAGACTCTGCAAATAATCGCGTGTCGGATTTTGATGTTGAAACAACCACTAAGCCCCAGATAAAAGGGAACATTTATCTGGCCAAGGTTATAAGGGTTGAACCATCGCTCCAGGCCGCGTTTGTTGATTATGGCACCGGTAAAAATGGATTCTTGCCGTTTTCGGAAATCCATCCTGATTATTACCAGGTTACCCCGGAACAGAAAAAGAAATTATTGGAATTGGCGCATGCCAACATTGTTGACGATGATGATGACCCCGATGACGAGGTTGATGAAATCGCCGACTATGATGACCACAGTGCCGGCGAAGACAATAAAGAATTTGCCAAACGCGCACGCGAATTTAAAATTCAAGATGTTATAAAACCAAAGCAAATATTGCTGGTCCAAGGCGTGAAAGAAGAACGCGGACAAAAAGGCGCGTCCATGACGACATACTTGTCGTTGGCGGGGCGTTTTGCCGTTTTGATGCCGAATTCTCGTAAACGCAACAGTTACGGTATTTCTAAAAAGATTTCGGACAAGGCCGAACGTGCACGCCTGCGTGAAATCTTGCACACATTGAAAATTCCCAAGGGCATGACCGTTGTTCTGCGCACGGCGGCATTTGATGCGACCGCGGCAGATATTTCGGCGGACTATGATTACTTGGTCAACCTTTGGAACGAAATTCGCAAGACCACATTGGAATCGGTCGCACCAGTTACAATTCATACCGAAGATTCGCTGTTGCGTCGTGTGGTTCGCGATTTTCTTTCATCCAAAGAAGACGTCCTTACTATCCAAGGCGAAGAAGCATACGATGCCGCAAAAACATATTACCAGCAGATGTATGGCCATGCGCCACGCAAACAGTTGGTTTTGTATAAAGATGCCGCGGTGCCTTTAATGACCAAGGCCGGTGTTGAAAAACAATTGGAAGGTTTACACGGTCCGTATGTTCAATTACCGTCTGGGGGGTCATTGGTTATAAACCAAACGGAAGCGATGGTTACAATCGATGTTAATTCTTCACGCGCGATTAAGGAAAAAGACATTGAACAAACGGCATTGAATACTAATTTAGAGGCCGCCGAAGAAATCGCCCTGCAATTGCGTCTGCGTGATTTGGCGGGTATTGTTGCGATTGACTTTATCGATATGGAAGAAGAACGCAACAATCGCAAATTGGAAATGAAAATGCGCGAAGTTATGAAACATGACCGCGCCCGGACCCAGGTTGCAAAAATCAATGCGTTCGGTGTTCTGATGTTGTCGCGTCAAAGATTGCGCAGCAGTTTTATTGAATCTTCGTATGTGCCGTGTCCGCATTGTATGGGGGCAGGTGTAGTGCCAAGTATTCAGACGGCATCTATTATTTTGTTCCGCCATCTTCAGGAAAAATTACTGGCCAAGGCGGCGCAAAAAATCATTATGACCGTTCCGACCGACATCGCAATTTATATTCTGAATCATAAACGCAGTGAATTAAATGCGATGGAAAATGAATTCGGAACAGAAATAGTTATTGTTGGTGACGACAGTTTGATGAATATTGACCAATATTCAATCCAACGCGTTGCGCCGGAACAAAATAAAACCGACGATTTGTTGATGGCGAACGCACCATCCACAGATGCGAAAAAGAAAAACGCGCAACATGTCGAGGCAAAAAAGACTACGATGAATGCGCCGCATCGTTCGCGCAAGAAAAACCAAAAGGCCAAAAAGAAAAGCCTTTGGAAAAAATTGGTTGGTTAAAAAAATCCCGCATTATGCGGGATTTTTTACATGCGTTTTTTCAACTTTTCTAATTCCGTTTCTACATAATCGATGCCTTGCTTTCCGGCACCTTCGAAATCCAAAATATATGCTTGTAATTTTCCATCTGATTCGCGGTGCAAAATAATATTCCGGGGCAGGTCAGTATGGTTTATTCCGCCATCATGCATAATCTTTAATTCGCGAACAATTTGATCAATTTCTTCAAATGTAATTTGTGTGTCGTCACCAAGAAAACCCGAATGCATAATAACCGATAATAAACTTACCCCATCTGGAATTTTTTCTGTTACCAACCAAGTATCCGCGCGAACATATTTTGGAACAAACAAACCAATTTGATGCGCTATATCATCAATTTGTTCATCGGTTAAATCTGCGATTTTTACAATATGAATGATTGGGTCTGGTCCAAAATTTATTTGATTTGCCCGCCGAGTGTTTTCAATTTCCGATTCAAAGGTGCGTTTGAAATATAATATATCGCCGGTTTCTGTATCTATAATTTTGAATACCCCGTTGGCTTCTTTGTTGCCGCTGGTATAGTTTGAAAAAGGTTTTATTGTTTCTTGTAATCTATATCGTTGCGCGCAAACTGCTTCTGTGTTTGCAAATACAGATAGAGCGATAAAGACCAAAACCGAAAATAATTTTTTCATGACGCCTACTTTAATTCACTTATAATATCTGCGATTTTGTATGACAGACGTGCGATCAATTTGCTCTGTTCTGACACAATGGCATCATAGTCCGGATCGCCATATTTATCATCCGGTGTATCTGCGGTTAATGTCGTTTTTTTCTGGACCAAGACATCACCACGATTATTAGATACCGTCCACCAGGCGGCAATCGTTATTTTACCGTCAATTTCTGTTTCAAACCGGACAAAGTCAACGGATACAATATATTTTGTATTATCTGAACCAAAACGTTTTGCGCGTGCGCTTATGTTACGGGCATACATATTCATATTTTCAGAAATCGCCACGGGCAGGGCGCTGTTCAAACCTTCGACCCATCTATCAAATTCCGACACAGTAACCATATTTGAATCAGATTGCTTTACGACAATTTGTGGCCGATCAACCGATTGCGGAACCGATACATTTTCAATAGATACATTTGTTATTTTTGACGGGCCGCGAACCTGTTGAACAGACGGTGTGGTCAATGTATAAAACCGTGAAGGTGCACTTTCGCGATTAAAACTGCATGCTGTTAACGCAGGTATCACAATTGCCAAAAATAAATTTTTAACTTTCATTTTAATATCCTCCTTTTCCTTTTAATAATGCCTCAGGATGCCGTTCCAAATAATCGCTTAATTGCGATATGGCGCGTGCGGCATTACTAACATCGCGTATCATTTTATTAAAATCCGCTATGGTGTTAGACCCAGGTCCCGAAATAGAGTTTGCCAACTTATTTATACTGACCACTGCGGCGGTCGATTGACGTAACAGTTCTGGAATATCATTATTCAAATTTTGTAACAACCCGTTCATGTTCGCAGAAATATCTGAAAGTGGAATCTTGCCAAGGTTGTGTGATATTTCGTCTAATATTGACGGCACAGTTGGAATTTCTGTTTCATCGATATTATATTTTTCTGCTAAATGTTTGTGCGGATATTTAGGATAGAAATCCAATTCAATGGTCATTTGTCCGGTTAAAACACTTTGAGTTTGTAATTTACCTTTTAATCCATGATCCACTAAATCAGCAATCCATTTTTCCATTTGTGATTTTGACATTTTCCCATTTGCCGTCATACGTGGATCGATACGAATATAAACCGGTATAACGATTTTATCTTCATTATTCGGAATCATTTGAATTTTTTCAACGTGGCCGACCGGTACACCACGAAAATATACATTTGAACCAACGGTCAATCCTTTGACCGAACCCTCAAAGAACAATACTGGTGTTACATAGTTGCGTTCTAATCGACCGCCGAAAAAGAATAACAATGACCCGATAAATAACAAAAAGCCCAATAACAAAAAAATACCTATTGCCCGTTTGTTTGGTTGTTTCATTTTTTACCCCCTTTGCCCGCATACAAAAAGTTGATAATTTGCGGATTTTTAGTGTTTTTAATTGCTTGGCTTGGTTTGCCAATTTGAATAGTTTTTTTTGTTTGTGAATCGACATAGATTGCGTTTGTGGCAATCGACATAATGGTCGCCAATTCGTGCGTAACCATAACAATAGTTGTACCATTGTGGCTATTTATGTTTTTAATCAAATCGTCCAATTCTGCACTCCGTACCGGGTCCAGTCCCGCCGATGGTTCATCAAAAAATAATATATTTGGTTCGTTTATTAACGCCCGTGCCAATGCCGCACGTTTTAGCATACCGCCACTGATTTCAGATGGATACAGGTTTTCACACCCATCCAACCCCACAACTTTAAGTTTTTCATGGACGCGTTGTTGAATTTTTGTTGTTGATAAATCTGACTTTAATTCCAATGGTAACGCGATATTTTCGCCGACTGTCATGGATGAAAACAATGCACCACTTTGGAAAGATACGCCAAACCGTTCAACAATCTTTGTGCGGGTCTCGATATCCGCCCTCCACATATCTGTACCATCTATAAAAATATGACCGCATTGTGGTTTCAAAAGTCCAACCATAGAACGCATAATTGTGCTTTTGCCGCATCCTGACATACCCATTATCACAAAAATATCGCCATGATTTATATCAAAATTTGCTTCGCGCACAATAACCTTGTCGTCATAGGCAAGTGATAAATCTTTTACAATAATAAAAGGTCCATTTTTCCGTTTCATTAAATATCCAACCAATTAAATACCAGTGTTAATATTGCCGTAACAACAATGCATCCAACAATTCCTGATACGACTGCGCGCGTTGTTGCACGACCAACGCCATCGGCGGTGCGTTTTGAACGCATCCCGCACCAACAACCCGCAATCGCGATAACCCATCCAAACAACCATCCGTGTAACACGCCAACCGCAAAGTTATTAAAAGATAACCAATCCATGGTGGTTTGCCAATATTCAGCAATGGATACATTCATTATTGCAATTGCAACGCACATACCACCGAATATTGCAACAATGTCCGCGATGATGGTAAGAATCGGCATAGTGATTGTTAATGCCAAAACCCGTGGTAACACCAAGAATTGGATTGGTGAAATGCCCATTGTTTTCAATGCGTCAATTTCTTCATTTACACGCATTGTTGCAATTTCAGCCGCATAGGATGCGCCCGTGCGACCGGCCATAATTATTCCAGTCATAACCGCACCCAAAATTCGAATCATAGAAATTGCAACCAGTGCCGCAACATAAATTTCGGCCCCGAACATTTCCAATTGCATATGTCCAACAAATGCGATAATAAGCCCAATCATAAAACTAATCAGGCACACAATTGGTATTGCACGCAGACCGGCTTTATCTATTTCAATCCATAAATCTATGCGTCGTGTAACACCACGTCGCCAAATCATTACGCGCAGAGCATGAAAAATTTGAAATACAAATTTTGTTATTTCGCGAACACATCCGGCAATGGATATTGCCCCATTGCCGATGCGTTCCAACATATCTGAACTGGGTTTATGAAAATACGTATCCCTCCGCCGCATTTCTCCTACCACATTTTATATCCAGGATTACATGTGCGAACACATTTCTTAAGGCTTTCATTCCATTCCATGTGGCCGGTTTCATCATCCGGTTTGTTACATATCGGATCGCACTCGTTGTTTCTAAGGATGTATTTTTGTCCTTGATACATACAGGTTGCAATGTCGCATCCAGATGTATAACTGCTGACTGCGGGCTGACCATCCGATCCTAAGAAATTCGAACACCGGATACACTCGTTACCACTTTGTTCAAATCCAGGGTCGCACTGCGTAACTTCGCATGCCCCCCATGTTGTTCCGTTCCATGCGCGTTCGCCACGACCGTTCGGTATGTTGCACAGCTGTTCGTCCGGAACACAGGCATTGGATGCGATGTGATATCCACTTTCACATTCAACAATTTGGCAAGAACCGTATGCGCGCAGCGTCGCATTCCATGTGCGGGTTGCCGTTGTTGCGTGTGGCGCAGTGCAACTTACCACATTGTCTTCACAGTTTCCATGGATGAAATGTTGGTTCGGATTCGGACACAACGGAACACAAGATTCTGAACCGACCGAGCCTGGATTAGAAGTTGTTCCTTCTGGACATGGTACGCACTGCCCATTTTCCCAATACGTTCCCGCCGGACATGGTTCACAGTGGTCACCGTTTTGTGTATAACCTTCGTCACATACAAACGAAGCAACAGGACATGTTAACGCCGGGGCATTACATGCGGACGCATTATAATACCATTGGCCCGGATTTGAATTTGCTCCATATGTGCACGTCGCATGTTCTATTGGGCACGTTGCTGGTTCAACGCATGGAGTTTCACAATTATGATAGCAACCGTCAATTGTTGAACCCTGGGCAGACAATGGATATTCAGGCGGACAATTGTCACAGATTACACCATTTGAATATGTATTCGCCGCACATATTTCCCATTGTGCATTTAATGTTGTATCATCCGCAACGTTATAGTTATATGAATGGTTCAATATCTGGAATGGCTCAGACCATGCCGTCATTTGATATCCATCACGATGGAATGTACCGGCGGGTTTGGTTGTGAATGCTCCGCCATACACTACATCTTGGGTTTGGTCGGCTTCTGTGGCCCCTGTATAATTTGGTTTATACGTAATGGTGTATGAGTTTCCACCACTCCACTTCGCTGTGAATGTTTTGCTTTCTTCATATTCCCATGTGAAAGATTCACCCGGTTGTCGAATGTCAGATGTACCAGACACCATCCAACCCAAGAATGTATAACCTGCGTTTACGCATGTGTTTTCGCGTGGCGTTACACTGACACCATAGTGGATACCGGTCTGTTGTTCGGGGGCCGAACCACCGGTCGCCGTTCCACAGTCATAAGTGATTGTATAATCAATCGGTGTATATCCGCCATTGGTTAATGTCGCATACAACGGACGTGCAGTATTCCAATTGCCCGGGACATCGTCTACCACATCTTGGGCGTTTGTGGAATTCAATGCGTAACTACTTTGAACATACCGTGTGCCGTTATTTTCCGGATAGTAATATCCATTAAATGTGTATCCTGGTATATCGGCATTTGGTGCGGTGTATACCGGATAGAACATGTATGTATATCTATAGTCAACCGGCACCCCACCAATTGTGTTATGGTTTAATGCGCCTTGCTGGGCTGGACCAACAATTTGACTCCATATATTTCCGGTCCCCAGGTCGATACTGTTTGGATCACGACTGCCGAATATATAATATGTATCAACAGGTGTTGCGGTATTGCCACGACCATAGAAATCCACAGGTGCACTCATTGGTTTAAATGCCTCGGCCATACCGCAACCATATGTTCCATACGGACAATATGTAACCACACCACAGGTGTTTACGTGGCCGACATTACCTTTGAACTCGACCTGTTTACCACTGTTAGAGAACGTGGTAAAGTTGCATCCAGTTGGGAATCCAGTACCAACATTGGCATCAGCTTGGCACATAGATCCATCTGGACAATCGCGATAGCACTGATCTTCGCTCCAATTGAATGGGGTGCGACTGTACGGAAAATCACTTGGACAAGGATCGCACAAGGTGGGGCTTTCTGGATTATAGTATGTATTGTTGCCACATGCTTCGCATGCCGTTCCTGTCGAATTTGAGTGATACGGTTCAAGGCATTTCCATTTCGCATAGAATGTCTTGTTACCTGTTTCGGTTGGCCCGATGATTTGGGTCATATTGCAACTGTTCGGGTTCAAATCGGGATCTGTGCACCATGCTTCAAACACACTATGATCGCGTGTGGGAACCGCGTTAATTGTCGCACCCGTGCCATACGTATATGTGGATGGACACCCAGATACGCCTGGACAATTAGACCCGCTCGGCCACTCACCACCGTTCATAACATACGTTATATTATACACGCTTTCGTCATAATGCGCATATAAGTCGCGATTACCCGGAATTTCATTATCCAATGTTACACCAACACTTTGCGCGTTTGTGCCATTCAACAGACCCGTATCGGCAACATGTTGATTACCACCTGTTTGGGCATCATAATAACCAACGAATGTATGGCCCGCGAACGGGGCATCTGGTGCCGCATTCGTTGGGTATGTGATAAATGTATACGCATCGTATGCCACCTGGAACTCTACCTGTTGTGCGGGACCCATAATTGCACTCCACATTTTACCTTGGGTCATTATCGGTCCAGTGGCGGTTATGCGCCCAAGGCCGACAACATGCCGCAGGGCACTGTTTGATAAATTATTACCCCAGTGGAATGTTACTGGCGCGGTTCGCGGCATCTCAACATTTTCGGCACTGCATTCAAATCCATACGGACAGTATGGCACATTCGTTGCATCACATGTTGTAACCGATCCGGCATTACCCTTGAATTCAATCTGGGTTCCAGCCGAACTCATAAATGATGTTGCGGTGCATGTGGCATTCATATCCTGTATAACACTGGCCGGGGCAAGTTGGCATGACGCATTGTTCACACATGAACGCCAACATTGGTCAACACTCCAGTTAAACGGCCGCGTGCTGTGTGGAAAGTTTGAATCGGCATCCTCACATCTTAGGCATTGCCCGGTTGCACTGTTCCAATAATAGTCGTCCAAACAGTTTGATCGCCTGTCGTATTAGCAGGAATTGTTTGGGAAGAAGCGCATGTGGTCGTGGTCAGAGTCGAATCCGTGCACCAACCTTCAAATACGCTAAGCGCACGAACCGGTTGAACATCTATTACTACACCTGCCTCGCCGTATGTATATGAATTTGGACAACCGGTCCCCGGACATGTTGCATCGCCCCAGTTACCACCATTAAATTCATAGGCAATTGGATATGTCTTTGGTTGGCCCCATTGTGCAGTAAAGGTCAAAGTATTGTCATCATAATTCCAAGCAAATTGGTCGCCGGCACTATACGGATTATTATTAC
>CACZUL010000014.1:0-16790 GCA_902784285.1 uncultured Pseudomonadota bacterium
AACAATTTGTATATGCATTTGTATAACATCTTTCACAATTTACTGCACATTCTTGTGAAGTTATTTGTATTCCATCCATTGAAGAAATAAAATGTCCTTTATTTTGGTCTTCTTCTACTCCCCAATCAAAATTTGTTGCATAATTATGAAATCCATAGGCATCTAAAGAATTAAAATCAGAAGATTCTTCATGTTCAATTTTTATACTATCTAGGTGATCATCTCCTACTGCTTGATTTAATATATTATAATTCATTTCAGATATTGTTAAAGGATAAAATAATTTTAGACTTGAAGGCCATTCTTTATATAATTCTATATTAAAATCTTGAATAGTATATATAGATGAACTATATATTTCCCATACTCTTATATTTCTATAATAAGCTGATCCCCAAGTTACATCCATGGCACCTGCTGGAGTACAATCTCCATTATCTTCTTTTGAACAAAAGCTTATATATTGCAATTGCATTTTTATTGATGAAGGTATATTAAGAATAGTTGCTTTTATATTATCTATGTCAAAATTAATATATACATAAACATTCTGACCTAAAGTTACTCCTAATGTTGTTTTTATAACTATTTTATTCCATTCATAATCACTTATTCCATCTAAGGGTCTTGAATATATTGATTCTATTATTTTATAATAATATTTATTTTCTTTTAAATCTAAATATATTGAATGAGGTGTTGAAAATAATATATATTCTTCACTTGCTGTAGTTTCACAATGTTGCAAAATTTGTACTTTATCAAGTTTGAACCAAAATTCATAGAAATATCCACTTGGTAATTTTTCTTTACTCTCATTACTAATTTCTCTATAAAAATTTGGTTGATTATAACATCTTGAAAAGAAAAAACCACTTTTTTCGTCCAAATCACTTTTATAACACTTATAACCAACTTGATTATAATTAGTGCCGCATGTTAATGTTTTATCACCAACAGTTGCGGTCATTGTTCCGATACATATGCCAGCGATATCCGTCCCATCTTCTTGCCAACCAGTATTGCAATCGTAATGTGCATAGATTGTAGCCGGACCCGTTACTGTCCACGAAGTACTTAACACACTGGGGTTTGCTGATGTTCCCACCGATGTCGTGGTGCTAGTTGCACTGGTATAATAACCAGTAAACGTCGCATTAGTTTTGGACGGGCGTGGCGTTGTTGTTGTTACATTTGTGCATGTTGTTGCGTTTGTCCGACCTGTATACCATGCGGTATCACCCGTGTATTTATACAGAACACTGTTTGCAGTACTGCCCCCACGGGTGGTATTATCAACCGTTATTGCATTACAATTGGCCGCCCATTTAGCATAGAAAGTTTTACCTGTTGTATATGTCCAATTTGTTCCATTAACCCATGTCGAACCAGTTGCACTACCTACACCCCAACCGTTAAATTGATATCCTGTCTTGGCACAAGTATTCGCCGCCGCGGTAAATGGCTGATTATAAGTTGCTGTGCTATTTCCCGGCGTTGTGCCGTCATTACCACCATTACAATTATACGATACAGTGTATGTATTTGCCGTCCACTTTGCATACAAATCTGCATCCGCCGTGAAATAAGTGGCCACCGGCGTTGTCACGGGCAGGGTGGCATTTGTCATAACAGGGTTACCCGTGAAAGATGCATTATCATAATATCCCGCAAATGTGTATCCCGTCTTGGTCGGCAATGTAATTTCCGTAATTGCCTGCCAACTCATAGAACCACTGGTTTGTACACGATATGCATGACTGTACCATTCTTGAACTTCCGTTGTCCCGGTTGTCGTTACACTGCTACCTGGATGGAAGGTGATTGTATATGTATTATCTGTCCATTGCGCAGTAAATGTCTTGTCCTCGGTATATTTCCATTGGAACGCCACACCGGCCTGTTTAGTATCACTTGTTCCACTTACCAACCATCCGGCAAATGAACGTCCTGGGTTTGTGCACGCGCTGCCTGATGCAGGGGTAAAATTGGCATCATACGTTGCCGTTGCCGACGACACATTTCCAGAACCCGTTCCACATGTATAAGTTACATCATATGTATTTACCGTCCAACGTGCATACAACGCCGTTTCTTGACCGATTGATGTTGGGGTTATGCCACTGGCCAATGTTCCATTTGCATTGATATACTTTGTTCCACCAGATGCCGCACTGGTATCATAATAACCCGCAAACGTGTAACCTGGTCTTGTTGGAAATTCATTTCCGGTTATTTGTGTCCACGCACCAAATGGTCCAATGGAACTGCGTGCCCAACCATTACCGTATTCTTCGTACACCGCGGTCAATGCCCCCGGATTTCCGCCATTTGCCTCTAAGCTCACCATATAAACATCTGGTATCCATTGCGCATGAAGCGTCGCATCAGATGTGAACAACGTTGGTAAATTCATATTATTACCTGCCTCATAGCCCATTGCAGATAATGGTGTGTTAGGTGCCAAGTACTGAGTACCACCAGTTTCTTGCGACCACAAACCATTAAACGTATGATGGGCAAGCCCCCATGTTGTTCCAGTCGCAGAGGCAAGGGCATCCAACCAATCTGAATAAGTCGCATTTGCATCAAAATCATTGCAATTTGGAAAACCACTCGCCAGACAAAGACCAGATACAGAATACAAATTAGAATGTCCAAATAGAGCACCACCCGTACCAGAACTTACCGCGACCGGGTTTCCACTTACCAACAACCCATACATACCACTGTTACGAATAGCCTGTGTATTATACACTTCACCAAAATGATATGTCTTGTTGTTGATTGTAAACTGTTCCAAACATGCAACCCCACCGTGAGCATCACAATACAAATGAAAATATCCAGGAGCGCAATCTCTCGCCTTGTATGACTGGGCATCAGACACACCATATTCTATATACTCGTATAAATCTGCATCAGCATATTTTATATATCCAGCATCGCAAGACCAACTTGCATAGAATGTTTTTATACCTGTTTCTGTCGGACCAATAATCAGTGGAGTATTTGGATTTGTACATCCTGTTGGGGTCTTAGTAGATGTATTATATCCTGTGCACCAGCCATTAAATACGGAATGCAATTTCGTTGGCACTGCATTTATTGTTGTTGATGTACCGTATGTATAACTGCTTGGTGTTAAACCAGTTAACACGGTTGTACCATCTTCATCCTTGTATATGATATTATATGATTGTGCCGACCAATTTGGGACCAATGTCTTATTTTCCGTATAATTCCAATGCGTAACATTTGCACCAAAATCATAATTATCGTTTGTCCCGGACACAACCCATTTCGTTGCGGTATTACCGGCCTTGGCACATGTACCAAGTGTTGCCAATGTTACCTGACTGCCGTAATCTATGTTATTATCGGCCGTTTTAGACGGGCTTCCCGTTGTACCCGTGCCACCACAAGAGTAGGTGATATTAACCTTAACCGGGTCATAATGTGCGGTAATTGCCGACCCACTTGTAAATGGCCATGTTAACGTACTGCCCACATTGTATTGCGTGGCATTTACATCAACAACCCACCCGGTAAATGTATGTCCCACTATTGAACCACATGGATTTGATGGGAACGTAAGTGTTCCACCATAAGTTATTGTCGTTGGGAATGATGCACCCGATGGTGTTCCACTGGCGTCACCACAACTCCATGTCAAAGGATATTGTACCTGGGTATTACAATTTGTTCCTGTGTAACCGGCGTTACATTCCCATACCGCGGTAAATGTCACCGTTCCCGATACAGAACGCAAGTTTTTATAATATGTTGCCTTGGTCGGCGTTGTGATACTGGTTCCAGTGGTGGTTGATGTTGGTGGGTTGCCGGTTCCATAATAATGTGTCACACCATTATCCATACCCGCAATGGTCCACCCAGTAAACGTTGCATGTGCGTGTGTTGGATTACTAATATTCACAACCGAATCGTATGTGCCACTGGTTGGGGCATTTGCGCCGGCACTTCCACCGTTTAATGTGTACGCAATCGTATATGTATTTGCCGTCCATTGCGCAGTAAATGCGCCACCGACCGACGCGGTCACATCATACGGCCATAACCATCCCGCCACATTACCATTTGTCGGCATGGTGCTTTCCGCATATGTAACACCTGATACGGGTTCCTTCCAACCGGCAAAACTGTAACCTTCTTTGGTACATGTATTTGCCGCGGTCGTCCAATTGGAATGATAATATGTATTTCCCGATGCGGGTGGTGTTCCCGTCCCCGCACCACAAGAATAATCGTAATTAAAGTAATTTGGAGCATACCACATATTATACGTGCGATCGCCCCACGAAGAATCCCACGTGATTGTATCACCCGCATCATGTGTATCTGTAAATCCACCATTTACAACATATCCCCAAAGGAACGGCGAATATCCCGCATTACCCCAAGAACAGTTTGCCATTGATGGGAACGTCAGTGTTTCACCGCTATGTATTTGAACCGTCGTTGGATTCGGGGTTCCCGAACCATCACCGGCCTGGTTTTCGCACGAGAATGTGACGGTATTTTGATCAATCCAATTGGCCCACAATGTGGTATTCCCTAAATGGAAGTCTTGTAACATACTGGATGTCACAGTTTCAAAAGTTCCATCATGATTGATAACACGCGCGTTGTTATCATTCAAAAAACCATCAAAATATTTACCTGTTTTGGTCGGTGGGGTAATAGCGGTTATCGTGGCATTATTACTTGGATTGAACCACCCGCGCGTTATACTGTACGCAACCGGGTTTGGTGCAGACGCCGTTGTTGCACCTTGGTCATTCAAATTTATAGTATAAATCTTCTCGCTGTATCGGGCATATAAAACCGAAGGGGTATTACCAGTAAATATGTTGACCAAGAAATCACCGTTTGCATCAATAACCTGGGTTCCACCGGTGGTTGCATCCCAATATCCCAAGAATTCATATCCATATTTTTCGGGTAATGTTTCAAATATCGCACCACGCGTTGCCGCCGAATCTTCATACCATCCATCCAATGGAACAAAATAAACAGTATCAAATGATGGGGTATTATTTGGGTTACCGTGATTCAATGCAACAGGTGTTATCGGTTGATAAGCAGGACTCAAATTCTTACCAGATGTAAACGTATAAGTTATAACTTGCCCAGGTTGATATCGAATGCTGCTGCCTGTGTCATCGGCCTCCCAACCAAAAAACTTTTGACCGGTGGGTTCCGAACATCCCAAAAACGCACGCGTTTTAAACACATAACTTTGATTATAAGTCGCGACATCGTGATACGCATGACAATTCTGGCCATTCTGGTAATAACAATCCATATCTTCTTTGGTGCAAAAGTAATATACATCATAAACCGTCGGTTGCCAATGGGCATACAGCGTCTGGGCACCAGTTTTATCCCAATTGCGCGCGGATGTCCGATCGGCATTATAATATTGCGTCCCCCCGGTTTGCGCATCAAAATAACCTGTGAAATCATAACCAGAACGCGTTGGCGCACAAGTCAATGTCGGCATAGGCGAACCGTTTATCGCCGTCACCGATGTCACAGAACACGCCGTCCCATTATTTGGATGTAATGTGACGCTACTTGTTGTTGCGTTTTGTGTCCAACCCGCATAAAACGTGGTATTGGCGCTGTATGTTGGGTTGGCCAAAATATTACCATTTGCATCAATAACCTTGGTCCCGGAACCACTGCCCTTTGTACCTTGGCCGGTCCAATAACCATTAAATGTATAATTCGTCCGTGTCGGTCTTGATAAATTCGCCCCACCGGTTGATATCGAATTAAATATAGAAGATGTAATTTGGTACGAACCGTTGGAATCACGGAACCAACCAACACCGTTTCGTTCATATATGGTTCCTGATCCGCTACCACTATTTGGGTTTAATGTTATTTGATAAACCGTGCTGGAACCAGACGCGGTCCACTTTGCGTTTATTGTCACATTTGATACCGGTGCATACGACGATGATATATTACCATTGGCATCAATGGCCTGGGTCCCGCCACCACTTGTGCCGGTATAATGTCCACCATATAAATAATTAGTTAATGTTGGACGGGTAATACTTGTTATTTCCGTTGCATTACACGATGCCGACGCACGCCACCCCGAACAATTTGCCACCGCCGAATTCGTGTTTCGATAAATCGCACGTGGATTTGAATATGTGGTCGGATTGGTGTTTCCATTTTTATCATTCAATGTTACGGTTATCCAATTCGGAACTGCACCAGCGGCGACCCAATATGCATAAATTGTGGTATTTGATGTAATTGCATTAATCGCCGCACTTGTCCACAGGAAATTACCTTCCGAATCGATAACACGTGTTCCCGTACCATTTGTTCCCGTATAATAACCGGCAAAATTATAATTCGTTCTGACCGGGATCGTCGTCATACTATAAATCGCCGTGGTTCCAGCGGAATTTGAATACCAACCGGTTCCATGTTTTACATATACCGGGTTTGGTGCAGACGCCGTTGTCGCACCTTGGTCATTCAAATTTACGGTATAAATCTTTGGTGTCCATTTTGCGTGTATCGTTGCCGCCGATGTAAAATAAGTATTTGACCCGACAATTGTGCCAGATGCATTTATAATTTGTTGGCCTGTACCATTTTGACCTGTATAATAACCACCAAAATTATATCCCGTACGCGTCGGTGTGGCATATATAGCCTGGATACATTCTGAACCACTTAACGTTCCATTGGAATTCTGACTGATCGCCGATGCATAACATTCACCATATATTTCATATAAGTGTAAAAAGGCATTTCCACCAACTTGACTTCCAGAACCACCCGCATCGTTTAATGTTATAAGGTAACTTCCATATTCCTGCTGCCAATATGCATATATTGTTGTTGGTTCGCTTGAACTTAGCGTGGACACACCGGATGTATCAACCATATTCCCATTGGCATATACAACCTGGGTTCCAGTTCCATTTTGTCCGGTATAATACCCCCGAAACATATATCCCGACCGTGTCGGTGTAACCGCCATTGTGGTTAATTCACCCCACCCACCGGAACGGGCGCACGCCGCAATCCACCAATGGTCCCCGCTACGAAATGTATCAATTGTCGCCCAATCTCCACGCGCCCCATACGAAACATAATTTCCACTTAAATTAGCGGTCATATTGACATCACTACACGGCGTTGCAAATGCGCCCCCATTGCCACCGGCATCATTCAAAACAACAATTGGACTATTCCAACGAGGATTCATTGGATGCCAACACGCATACAGCGTTGTCGACGACCCCATAGAAATCAAAACATTACCTTGATAATCAATAATCTTGGTTCCGGTACATCTCTGACCCGTATAATGTCCGCCATAACCATAACCCGGTTTATATGGCAAAGATGATAATTGTGTAACCGAACCTATTGCAAAGTAATTTGGAACACTGGCGGTTTTTGCCCCATCATCATTCAATGTATAATAATAAGTACTAGTGCTCGCGGCAAACACATTTCTGAACAAAAATACAGAACCAACGCATGCTAACGCAATAAACAGCACCCTAAAAAAGCGCAGAAATCTCGACAAAATCCTTCCTCTTTCTTTCCTACACTGTAAACGTTAGCAAATTATTGAAAACAAAGTCAAAAGAAAATCGCATATTTAATATAAAAAAAACATTGACTAATAATACGAAATGTTCTATGGCACAATTACGAATTATAAAAAAACACTATATTCAATATGTTATATTTATGCGTTTATGATTGTGAGCCTTTTAAATTTATACAAATTTTTTTCTAAAAATTAATCCAAAATGTGTTCAAAATACAAAATGTATAAAAATCTTGAAATCGGCTTTCAAAAGCCTAGAATAACAACGTAGTTAAACAGGGCATAGCCGTCATCCGTGGCGGAGGAAAGTCCGGACTGCATGGGACAACACACCGGTTAACGACCGGGCGGGGCAACCCGACGATTAGAGCAACAGTGACGAAGCAGGTTTAACCTGAGTGAAACGGGCAATCTCTGTGTGCAGCAACTTCAAATAGGTTTCCAACGATTCGTCCCAAATCGGAAACGGGTAGAAGGCTTGACACTTGGTGGCAACATCTTGTGCAGATTAATTATGCCCACCACCCAATGTATGGTGTTGAATGTGCCGGAACAACACTGAACTTGGGCGGAACAGAATCCGGCTTATCGTTTAACTATACGGCAATGCGTTCCCGTGGGAACGCATTTTTATTTAATGTTTATATTTGCAATTTTATCACAAACTATCGGCCACTAATAACCACCCTACATCACTGAACCGGTCGTGGGATAAAATGTTAATTGAATCTTTTGCCATTTGTCATATTCATTTACCGGTAACATACGGAAAGGTTGACACACATTTATTGCCGAACGTATTGTTTCCAATACATACGCAAACGCCGGGTCGGTTTCGGCACGCGCCGCAGATTCAAACCAAACATCAGATACGGTTCCATTTTGCCGCATTGTTAAATGCGCAACCGCACGAATTCCGTCAATTCCCGGATACGCCGTATTTACATTCCAACAACGCGTCATCGCCACACGCAACGCATCAACAACCGATACTGTCAATGTCCGGTCCAATGATACAACATTGCGGTTCACGCGCACAACAGTCTTGGTTTTTGGGGCAGAAACCTCGTCCGGATTTTTTTCTTCCACCTTGGTATAATCTTTCTTGTTGTTTTCTGCGTCCGCAACAAGTGTTGTTGATTTGATTTCTTCAGTCGAATTTTGTGCGGCATTTTGTTCCGGTTGTTTTTGGTTTTCCGACTCTTTCGTCTTGATATCATCCAGTTTGTTCACATTTGTATTATAAAGAACTGTTTCATTCCCAGATACACGCACACTGTTCAAATCTATCATTGTGATTTGTATCCTGTCGGGCGCAATAAAACGTTCGTATGTATTAAAAACAACATCTGCCATCAAAACAATGACACCCAAAACAACAAGGTGCCCCAACACCGAAAATCCAAAATTTTCTGCAATAAAATGGTTAAACTTGCCCATTTTTATTTATCCAACTTTGTCCGAAGCCCTACGCGTTCAAATCCCGCGGTCTTTAATTTACCCATTACCGCCATAACTGCGCCATAATCCGCCCGCCGATCACCATTTATAACAATCGCCAAATTCGAATTTTCGCCGCGCATCGCAACCGCACGCTTAATAACATCATCCAACGGCAATTCGATCGTGCCAATGTAATAACGTCCAGACGAATCGACACTGATTTGCATCGCATGGTCCGTTCCAGTCAAAACCGTAGTTCCAGCATTCGGCAAATCCAAATCTATACCATTGGTCATCATCGGCGTTGTTACCATAAACACCGCCAGCAACACCGTCATAACATCTATCATTGGTGTCAAAGACAATGTCGCATCTGAAATTCTGTGTCTGCGGCGCATCATATTATTTTCCCCCAATCTTTTCATATAACTCATCAGATTTTTTAGTAAAAACCTGATGCGCGATTGCCGCCGGTATCGCCACAATCAATCCCAACGCCGTTGTTCCCAACGCAATTGCCAAACCCGGGGCAATAACACCAATACTAACCGATTGGTTTGCACCGATGGAAGCAAAAGAATCCATAACCCCCCAGACAGTCCCGAACAAGCCGATAAAAGGCGAAACATATGCGCACATTGCCAAAAACCAAAGATTTTTATCAAATGGACGAATCGCCTCATCTGGGTTACCAGTTATTTTTTTGTGTTTTACACTGTGAAACAGACGGATTTTCTCGATAATAACCGCCCATGACATTACACTAAATACAACCAAAACGATTGACGCTACCGCCGTAACAAAATCGGTTGTGAACAACCGCCACAAAGAAAACGCGTTCATTTTTATTCCTTTCTTTTCTTTAATTTCCCAAGGCTTGCGCTAATACATCGGGCATACGTGTTGGCCGCCCATCTGCATTTAAATACGCCGCCGTCCCAGTTAGTATAGCACAAATTTCATTATTTTTCACGAATTTTTGTTCAACCGACACAGATGCCGCACCAACCGCGGTAACATTGGTTTCTACGACAAATTCATCCGCCAAGAACAACGGTCGCATATATTGAATACTTAAATTTCTGATTACCAAGCCAACATCTGTTGCAACCGGTCGCGCATTTTTGCCCAACCAATTCATACGCGCGCGTTCCGCAATTTCAATATAACGCCCATGATACATTATTCCACCAGTATCGGTGTCGGCATAGGCAACCGAAAATTTAAATTTATGTGTTTTCATGATTATTTCTCCAATCCCATATGACGATAACCCGCATCGGTTACGATTCGACCGCGCGGAGTGCGTTGAATTAACCCCAACTGCATAAGATAGGGTTCAATTACATCTTCTATTGTGTCCGCTGGTTCAGATAATGCCGCCGCCAAATTATCGATTCCAACCGGGCCGCCTGCGTAATGCATTATAATTGCGTTCAGGTATTCCCGATCAATTTGATCCAAACCAGATGAATCAATATGCAACTGATTTAATGTCGTCTTAATCACATCAGCCGTAATTATACTGGAACCCATTGCCGCGGCAAAATCACGCGCCCGTTTTAACAGACGGTTTGCAATACGCGGAGTTCCACGCGAACTTTTCGCCAATGCCAAAGCGCCACCCGCATCGATTTCTGTTCCAAGTATTCCGGCACTGCGACGAATAATTTTTGCCAAATCTTCGGATGGATAAAAACTTAACCTCAGGTCTATGCCAAACCGGTCCCGTAACGGATTAGACAGTAACCCCGTTCGCGTTGTCGCCCCAACCAATGTAAATGGGGGCAGGTCGATTCTAACACTTTTCGCCGATGGCCCTTCGCCCAGCATAATATCCAATTTAAAATCTTCCATTGCAGAATAAAGAACTTCTTCTATGGCGGTTGGCAAACGATGAATTTCATCTATAAACAAAACATCCATTGGTTCCAATGCCGTCAATATTGCCGCCAAATCACCCTGCTTGGTAAGCATAGGCGCAGATGTTGCCCGAAAATTTGCGCCCAATTCATTTGCCACAATGTGGGCAAGGGTGGTTTTACCCAATCCCGGCGGTCCATAAAGTAACACATGGTCCATAGGTTCCCCGCGCGCCCGCGCCCCAGATATAAAAACAGACAAATTTTGCTTCAAAGCATCATGCCCAATAAAATCAGCAAGTGTCTTCGGACGAATCGTTGCTGCCATTTCATCAGGTATATTTGGGTCAAGAAATCTGTTCGTGTTTTCCATTTGATTATATCCAATTTACTATAATAGTTTTGTATCTTCATTTTCACGACCAACATAGGCCTTTAAATCATTGTACAATTGTCGCAAATCTGCGGGCGTACCATAAGTCTCGTTTGCGCCTTTGATACGAATTGTTTCCAAATCGATTTGTGCCTGTTTTTTTAGTACCTGGGTCAAATGTGTTGAAAATGCTTTGGCATCTTCGGTTTCTTCGGCCCCCTGGAGTAACAAGCCACGGTTTGGTCGCGGTGATAAAAACGCAAAGTCAGAAACAGATGCATCTGGCGAGACAAGGGCAAAACCTGAAATCTCGGGGCGACGCATAAGTGTTTGCAGAACATACCAAGCACCCAACTGATGCCCCGCAAGCCATATTTTATCACTGTCTTCGTTATGATTTTGTATCCAATCTATGACGGTGGCAATATCCAACATATTATCCGCCGTTGTTCCAAGTGAACCTTCGGAATCGCCCACACCACGATAATTAAAACGAACAACAGAAAAACCAATATCCATAAACGCACGAAACATGGCATACGAAATTCTATCGTTCATATGATGTTTTTGCCGTGGATTCCCTGACAACACAACCGCCAACGGCGCCGCCGGTGTCAAAGATTTATGATATACCGCGTGTAACTTTCCCGCATCACCTGATATAATAATGTCGACCATAATAAACACCCTTCCATTTTTTGTTATTTATTACATATGTCTTATAGAACAAACCGAACCCAAATTTCAATAAAAATTTTTGCTTTGACACGAACGGCCATAATGTTTTAAAATAACAACATAATATATTAAGGGAAAGGCAAATAAAATGAAAAAATCGACTTTGACGGCGGCATTGGGCGTGTTTATTGCGACAAATGCGTTTGGCGTAACCGAGTATATTGAAGAAAACTTTCAAACAATATATACAGAAACACCGGTTCAGTCATATTATGCATACCCCGATGATCCAAACTTTGTCCCAGAAAGCGAGTTTATGCAGCGCGCAGACAGTTTAGATTACGACCAAAACATAATTAATGCACGCGATGCCGAAAGTTTTGCCCACCCCGGTGTCATGTTTGCTGAACGCCCGATGGTTGTATGCCGTAACTTTGGATGCACACGCCTGAACGACAAAATTACTAGAACATTTTTGTTTAACAGCCTGGTTAACACATTTATGATGAATGCTCACTCGCGCCTTTATATATGCGAAGCCGACCCGTTCTCGCGCGATTGTCTGCAATCCGGCATATCTTTCCCGGTTCGTTCGGGCATTGCAAATGCCTTGGTCAAGATCCCCAAGGCCACAATTTCCCAGGTAAATGTTTCCACGGGTTTATCACGGGCAACTGTAAATATGACCTATGAATTACTGGTAAATGGTATAAACCGCGTATGCGAACCAACAATTATGGATATTGTTATACCGAATAATTCTACGGCCACATTGTCAAATCGCGAATTTACATGCAATATGACCAGTGATGGGTTTAGTAATGTTTCGTTGCTTGTAAATCTTGATTATATTGACCTGGATTATGGTATTTTGGGTGGTTATTACTCACTGGGGACCCAAGGTCCAACAACCGGCGGTGGCACAGGGTATGCGCTGTTCAAAACCGAATTTACAACGGGTGGTATGCAGTTCCGTGCGGCGGTTGATGAAAACGACAACCTTATACAAACTATCCAGCCGGGCGAATACGCGGTGGAACCACTTAAGAAATAATTTACAGATTTTATGCGCCGGGCTTGAAATTGGCACAAAAAACGCCTAGAATAGTATTCAAAAGGCCCGTATGACTATGAACAAGACCGTTCTTATTGTTGACGATGATGATATGTTGCGCACGACGCTTGCGCGTGGCTTGCGCACAAATGAATTTAATGTTATAACGGCTAAATCGGCCGAAATGGCCGGCGAGATATTACAAAGGGTATCTGTTAATGCCATTGTTTTAGATCGTATGATGGGCGGCATGGATGGTTTGACTTTTCTTAAAGATTTACGCAATTCGGGAAACACTACACCAACAATTATATTGACGGCAATGGGCGGTCCGGAAAACGCGGTAGATGGACTTTCATGCGGCGCAGACGACTATTTAGCAAAACCATTTCAATTACGCGAATTGGTGTTACGCATAAACAATATGACGCGCCACGCTGTAAATGTGGCCCCCAAAATGCCCCAGGGATTGGTTTTATCAGAAAACGAATTTTTTGTTAAATCGCCCGATGGTGAAATGCGCATATTGGCGCTGTCTGGTGAAGAAAAGAAATTATTGACATCTTTGACATGTCCGGTGGGTAATATCGTTGCCGCGGCCCCAATGGTTGCAAAACGCTTGCGGAATAAATTAAATAGTGTATTATCAAATCTGGACATTGTAACCATACGCAGTCATGGTTACAAATTGGTATGTTCAAATGACGAAAACAAAATAAAGGCAGAATAATCTATGAGATTGATTCCACGCAGTTTTTTTTGGCGCACAATTTTATTAATATTGGTTCCACTGGTCGTGGCCCAGGTTATTATTGCCAACGTGTTTTTTGGTAATCATTGGGCGCGCGTTCACGCTACATTGGCCCGCACCTTGGCGGGCGAGGTTACAACCATGATGAATTTCATGGATGGTGGCAATATCGGGGCGGCACAAACCATGGCAACCGATATCGGCATAAATTTCTCAATTCATGATAAATTAAATCGTCCAAAACATAATGATAATTCTTCGCGTGAGGCAGGATTACTTGCAACCGAATTATCACAACGCATAAAAAGACCCGCCGATATATATATAGATCGCGCTCCGCGTCTTATTTATATTGATATTCCAACACAAAACGGCAAAGTTGCCACATTTGGAACCAGTCTGTATCGTATTTATTCCACCAGCACCGAGGTCTTTATAATATGGTTGCTTGGGGCGATTTTAATTGTATCGGTTTTGGTTTCGCCGTTTATTATTCTGCATAACCGCAGTATTCGGCGCATCGCGCATGCGGCAAATCGTTTCGGGCGTGGGTTGGATGCTCCGGGTTTCGTACCCACTGGTTCGCGCGAAATACGCGAGGCTGCAACCGCAATGATAACAATGAAAGAACGGCTTGACCGTTATAATCGCACCCGTACAGATATGCTAAACGCGGTTAGTCATGATTTAAAATCTCCACTTGCGCGGATGCGTCTTGCCATTGAAACAGACAGCGCAGATAAAAATGCCTTATTAACCGATATTGACCGCATGAGCGCGATGATAAGCGGGTATTTGGCTTTTGCCCGTGGTGAAACCCCGGAAATTGAGCAATCAACCGAATTACCGCCGATGCTGTTGCGCATCGCGCGCGATGCCGCACCGGACAAGCGGATTATAACCGAATTTCCCGACACTCCGGTCCAATTCTATGCGCGCCCAATGGCGTTGGCACGGGCATTTAGTAACATAATTGAAAATGCCGCTCGTTACGCGCATAAAATTATACGCATAACCGAAATTGATGGCGCCAATGAAACAACTGTTATCATTGAAGACGATGGTCCAGGCATTCCAGATGACAAAAAGGCCGATGCGATGCGCCCATTTGTCCGTCTGGACGATGCGCGTGCGACGGACACCGGTGGAACAGGATTAGGCCTGTCCATTGCGCAAACGGCGATTGAAAATCATGGCGGGCAAATATTCTTGGAAGACAGCGAACTGGGCGGTTTGCGTGTGCGCATAGTATTACCAATTTAACAAGGGGAAAAATATGAATCTGCATAAATATGTGTCTGATAGATTAAATGAAAAACTAGGATTTGATGCTAAATTGGAAATTCCACGCAACCGCGAATTTGGCGATTTTTCAACCAATGCGGCAATGGTCATGGCGAAAAGTGCCGGCAAAAACCCACGCGAATTGGCGGGCGAAATTTTACCCAAAATTGAAGAGTTGGAATTTGTAGAATCCGCATCTGTCGCGGGCCCGGGATTCATTAACCTTAAACTAAATGATGAATTCTTGTGGCGCGCGCTTCAGACCGCCGCAAATATCACACCTGCGGATAAAAAATTGGTTATAGATATGGATTACGGGGCGTATAATGTTGCAAAATCCCTGCACATCGGGCATCTGCGCACGTCTATTGTCGGCGATACATTCAACCGTATTTCCAAGGCATTGGGGCATAAAACTTTTTCATGGAATCATATCGGTGATTGGGGCAAACCAATGGGTTTGGTTATTGCCTGGATTGAACGGTTGCATCCTGAATTACCATATTTCAAGGATAATTTTGACCCGGCTATGCCCGTTGATTATGAAATAGATGAAGCGGAATTAAACACTTATTATCCGGCCGCATCTGCATTTGCCAAAGAAAATCCAGAATTTCAATCGCATGCCCAGGAAATCAAGGCAAAGTTTCAAGCAGGACACCCGGGCTATTTCGCATTATATGAAAAATTCTTGGCAATATCATTAAAAACCATGAATAAAACGGTTAGCCGATTGAATATTATGCCGTTTGATTATGATTTGGGCGAACGAAACGCCGCAAAATATTTGGACCCTGTTGAAAAAATATTGCGTGGGAAAAATATGATTTATAAAAATCAAGGGGCCGAAATAATTGATGTTAAACGCGACAGCGACAATAAGCCGATGCCGCCATATATGTGGCGCGATTCACGCGGTGCCGACACATACGATTCAACCGACTTGGCCGCCGTTTATTGTCGCAAACAAACCGATAATCCGGACAAGATAATTTATTTCACGGACTTGCGCCAAAGTCTGCATTTTGAACAACTGTTCCGGGTTGCCGATATGTCTGGGATATATCCATACGATAAATTCGAACACATTGGTTATGGAACAATAAATGGTGCGGACGGAAAACCGTTTAAAACACGTGATGGTGGCGCGGCCGGATTGGATGATATATTAGATGCCGCAAATGATGCGGTTACCGCACGCATCGCAGAATCCGGCAAAAAACTGGACGCCGACACAATCGACACGATTGCACTTGCGGCGGTTAAGTTTAACGATTTACTACACGATGTTAAATCAGATTACATATTTGACCCTGCACAAATCACTTCTTTCGAAGGTCGTACCGGTCCGTATATTTTATACACTGCGGTTCGGTTAAATTCTGTATTGCGCCGGGCAGGCGAATTTACCGCGCCAGCCACGGCAAAATTCGAATCGGACGAACGCAATTTGATTATGGAATTGTTGGACTTTGACCGCACAATCCAATCGGCATTTGACGCGCGCGCAACTGATTTGGTCGCAAACTATGCATACGATTTATGCCAATTGGTAAACACGTTCTATCATAATTGTCCAATATTGCGTGATGAGGTTCCTGTGGAAGCGCGCAATTCGCGATTGGCATTGGTTAAAATTGCGGTTGATGTTTTAACCAAAACATTAGATTTAATGGGATTAAAAATTCCAAACGAAATGTAAAATAGTGGTTAGTGGCCAGTGTTAGTGG
>CACZUL010000014.1:16812-17354 GCA_902784285.1 uncultured Pseudomonadota bacterium
TACTAACCACTACCCACTAATACTAACCACTCTTTACTATCCACTTGCATTATCCACCCAAAATTTGATAGAATAGGGCATAAAGGGATAAGGCCGGGGATGAGAAAATTTTTCTTTGCTATTTTCGCTGTGTTTGTTTTAACACCGGGTACCATAAACGCGGCCGCGAATGCCACGGCATGCTGGGAAATGATGAAAACTGCTTGTTCTGGCAAATGTATTGTAAGTGCCAGTTCTGATAGCGATGCCTTTTCTTTTAAATGTGGCGGAACAAATGGTTGCCCCACGGGCGCAATAATATGGAACCAAGAAAAAAGAAAACATTACCAATGCGGTTCCAACGGATGGACCGTAATATCCAACGAAACCATGAATAAAAATGTAGAAAACATCCGAAATTGTGGCGATGCCAATGCCGACCCATCATCCACTTATCCCGCCTTTTACAATCATGAAAAATACGAGTTTATTAGGGAGCATAAAAAAAATTCTTTCTTGTTTAAATCCGATATTTGCAAGAAACCAAAATCAAATGCCGGCGG
>CACZUL010000015.1 GCA_902784285.1 uncultured Pseudomonadota bacterium
GCGGTATATTTTTACCGGTTTAAATACCGCCGATTCGCCAAATATTTCGTCATCCAGTGTGAATTTAATTGCCGTTCCGTGCGCCCGTGTCGCGTTCCCGCGTGTCATTTTGGATGTTGGTTTGCCACGGGAAAAACTTTGGTGCCATTCATACCCATCACGCGAAATTGTTACATCCATATTGGACGAAAGGGCATTGACAACCGCACTGCCTACGCCGTGTAAGCCGCCGCTGGTTTTATAAACATTATTATTAAATTTCCCGCCCGAATGCAGTGTTGTTAATATAACCTCTAACGCGGATTTGCCGGGATATTTTGGATGTTCGTCAACCGGAATACCACGGCCGTCATCAGTTATTTCTATGGTTTTAGAATCTATTAAATTTACTGTGATTTTCTTGGCAAAACCGGCCACGGCTTCGTCAATAGAATTGTCCATAATTTCTACTGGCAAATGATGCCATGCCTTTTCATCGGTGCCACCGATGTACATACCCGGGCGCAGGCGGACCGGTTCCAGTCCTTCCAATACCTGGATATCAGATGCGTCATAAGAGTGCAAATTTTGTTCTGCCATAGTGTATATATTATTAGAACATTATTTTATTTTTCGCAAGCCCAATTGTAAAAACCGCCGGAAAAATAAGATTTTTATGGGCTTGATTTTCAAAAAACAATAATTATATATTTCACAGACAAGAATATAACGGACCGTTAAAATGAATAAAAATCCTTATGAAGTTTTGGGCGTGGCGCGCGATGCGTCTGATGCCGATATTAAAAAGGCCTATCATAAATTGGTTATGAAATATCATCCGGATAAAAATCCGGGTGATAAAAATGCCGAAGAAAAATTCAAAGAGGTTAATAACGCATTTGATATTTTAAAAGATCCGCAAAAACGCGCGGCATACGACCGGTATGGGAATGCGGCATTTGCGGGTGGAAACGGCGCATCGGCCGGTATGGGTGGCAATCCATTTGGTAATGGTTTCCATTTTGATATGGGTGGTGGTGCCGGCATGGAAGATATCTTGCGTGAGGCGATGCGTGGATTCGGTTTCGGCGGGTTCGAAGGTGGTTCGCGTGGCGCATCGGCCCAGGCACGTGGTCGCGACCTGTTGGACGAAGTAGAAATTTCATTGCGCGATGCATATTTTGGTAAAATGCATACAGTTAAGTTTTCCAGTAATGTAAAATGTGAAAAATGTAATGGGTATGGAACGGCCGATGGAAAACCGGCGCCAACCTGTTCGCGTTGTCATGGAACAGGATATGTAAATGTTCAGCGGGGATTTTTCGCAATGCAGACACCTTGTCCGGAATGTAACGGAACGGGTCATAAAATCGATAAAAAATGTCCAGATTGCGATGGCGCGGGTGTTGTTCATAAAAATAGAACAATCGAAGTAAAAATCCCGGCGGGCATAGAAGACGGCGCGCGTCTGCGCCTAAGCGGTCAGGGCGAAGCCGGTATGAACGGTGGCACTGCGGGCGATTTCTATTTGGATGTGCGAGTGCGCCCGGATGATAAGTTTGAAAGAAATGGGTCAAATTTGATAATGCATGCCGATTTGCCGTTTACTACATTGGCATTGGGCGGTGAAATTGAAATTGAGACGATTGATGGTAAGAAACTATCGGTCAAAGTGCCGGCCGGGACCCAGACGAACGAAAAACTGCGTGTGCGCGGACATGGAATGCCAACGGGACGCGCATCATCTTTTGGTGATTTGTATATAGAAATTGGAATAACAATTCCAACGAAACTGACTGAAAAGCAAAAGAAAATTTTGACCGAATTTGCAGAAACAAAACCCGGGAAAAAGGGTTGGTTTTAATTCTTTAGTTGCAAAAAAATACCCCGCCAAAAGGCGGGTTATTTTTTATTTCTTTATCTTTTTTGATTTCTTGGCAAAATCCATTGTGTATTGTGTTGCCGACCAAAGTGATGCTGCCAACGCAAACCACAAACTGAATATACCAATGTTTGGTAAAGCATAAATCGCATACAGCATAAATTTACCATTTGATGCCGCACCAACCGATGCACCCAAGGCGAACAATGCCAAGAAAGCAATAATAGCAATCATCTGCATCGCAGTTTTAATTTTACCAATCGAAAAACGTGCGTGTGGTACCGGCATTTCTATCTTTTGTGTGCCCAAAAATTCACGCAGACCACTTACATACAATTCACGCGCAATCATTATGATAATTGGAATCACTATGAACCAGACCGGCATCATAATGCATAACAAAATGAAAGTGTTTACGACCAATAATTTATCACCAATATGATCCATCACACCACCCAGTTTTGTGCATACATCATATTTCCGTGCCAAGTATCCATCAAAGAAATCGGTCAATGCCGCCAACACAAATAGAACAAGTGTTGTGATATAAAGGCCCGACATCAATGTTCCGATAATGGCAAAAGACGCGAAAATGCGAAATGCCGAAAGAAAGTTTACAAAAAATTTCATTTTATTCTCCTTTGTATTTTGTTCCTGTATTATAACACATCTTAATGAAAATGTTCGTATATTTTTTTTGCCGCCGATTTTCCTAATCCTGGAACCCGTAATAGGGCGGACATATCGGCATCCATAATACCACGTACAGAACCAAAATGATTTAACAGAATCTTCTTGCGCGCCGGACCGATACCATCGATTTCATCAAGACATGAACCTGTCATTGTTTTTGCACGTCGCGTACGATGATATGTGATTACAAACCTGTGTGCTTCATCACGAACGCGTCGCAACAATAAAAATAATTTTGAATCTTTTGGCATTGTGCGATATTCCGAACCATCCGGCATAATAAAATGTTCATCACCATTACGAACTTCGCCCTTGGTAACACCCAGAATCGGAATTTCCGGTGCGGTTTTATGGGCGATATTCCACTGAGCACGACCACCGTCAACAATTATCAAATCTAGTTCAGGGCTGTTTTTAACGGCGCGTTCAACAAATTCTGCCATCATCGCAATATCGTTTCCGGCACGCGAACGGTCGCGTAATTTGAAGTGGCGATAGCCCGATTTTATGAATCCATCATGACCAAATGCAATCATGGCACCCACAGGGTTGGTTCCGAATAAATGCGAATTATCAAAAACACCCGCGTATGTAATTTTTTTGCCCAACCATTTTTCCATTTCTGTAATTATTTTATCCCAGTTTTCTGTGTCGTCATAGTTTTGTCTATACGACGGATTCCGCCGTATACCACGAACAGACGTATTGGTCAAAGCAGATATTTTATCACGCAAAATTGCCGCGTTTTCAAAATCCATATTATCGGAACATTTTTTCATCTGGGTTGATAATTCATTTATAATCGGTTCGCTGTCCCCGGTTAAAATTCTGCGTGCCAATTTTACATTTTCATCATAGTTTGGAACATCCCCAGTGCACGGGGCGCAGCATCGGCCAATTTGGTATAACAGACATGGTCGTGTACGGTTGTTCATAAAACCGTCGGTACAAGTCCGAATTTGACATACCTTTTGTATCATTTTGATTGTTTCGTTTAACGCCTGGACCGATGGATATGGACCATAGACATCGCGTCGTTGTGAAATTTTGCCACGAAATTTTAAAAGCCGTGGATATTTATGATTTGTTAAAGCCAACATTGGGTACATTTTCCCATCGGTCAGCATAATGTTGTATTTCGGTTTTTCCGATTTGATAAGTTTTTGTTCTAATAACAAGGCATCTGATTCTGTGGCCGTTGTTTCCCATTCGACCCGTGTAACCAGCGTTCGCATAATCTGTTTGTGCAATTCAAGTTTTGAAATATCGATATATTGCCGCAACCGATTCGCAAGATTTTTCGCTTTGCCAACATAGAGCAGGAAATCATTTGCCCCATACATCCGGTAAACACCCGGGGATTCCGGGGCATTTTCAATTAAATCGCGGAATTGAATATTCATGCTGGTTATGATAGAATAAATATAACCAAATAGCAAACAAAGGAATAAAGGAAACAAAAATGAAGTACGAATCTGGACGTTCTATGATAGAAATGTTGGGTGTATTGGCGATTATGGGCGTGATTACCATTGGGGCCATTGGTATGATTTCAACCGCAATGCGGACACAAAAACGCAATACTGTAACCGAAGAAGTTTTACAGATTGTAACTGGGGTGCGGCAATTGCTGGGTGAATATGACGATTTTTCAAATATAAATAATTCGACAATATTTGGCGCAATTGGTATGTCGGCCAAGAATACGTATGGCGGTACATACGAATTGGCTGTGGATCCGGCAAATAATCGACAGTTTATCGTGTCTATAACAGGTCTGTCTGATGGGGATTGCGAATATTTCGTAACCAAAGCTTGGTCGGATTCTGTCGGATATTTATCATCTGATGGTAAACAAAGTGGTGCCACAGGAACGTGCAATGCCGGCAATGGCAAGAACGTTGTAAAAATAACATATGGCGAATAATTCTATATGGCAGAGTTAATAACTGTTTCTTCGGTGGAAGATGGAACGCGGCTGTTACGGTGGTTTTTGCGTCATTTTCCATCTATGCCGCAACGCGAATTCTATCGTTTGTGCCATGGTGGGCAGATTCGTTTAAATTCTAAACGTTGCAAGGGAACAGAAATTCTTCGAGAAGGTGATGCGGTTCGTATTCCACCAACGATTCGTGAGTACACGGTTGCTCCAAAGAAAAAAGATGAAACAGGCGAACAATTTTCTTTGTCTGATTTGGAACAGTTGCGCTTGTCCATAATTCATAACGATGATGATATTGTAGTTTTTAACAAACCGGCGGGTTTGGCCGTCCAGGGTGGAACCGGAATTCGAAAATCCATAGATAAAATGGCCGCTGCTCTTTTCCCGTATGCCAAGGTGTCGTTGGTTCATCGTTTGGATATGGAAACAAGTGGTTTGTTGGTTGTTGCAAAAACTCAACATGCCGCCCAGGTGTTGTCGCGTGAATTTCAAACAAAAAATGCCCATAAAGAATATTTGGCTTTGCTAAATGGCGATATTCGTGAAGATCGTGGCGTGATAGATAATTATTTGTTAAAGGGTCGGGTGTTCGATTCTCCGGCGCGTGAAAATGGAACAGGTGCGCGACCACATCACGCAATAACAGAATATCGTGTGTTGGCGCGGGCATCGGGAATGCTAACATGGGTTTTGTTTATGCCACATACTGGTCGAACTCATCAGTTGCGTATGCACAGTGCTTTTTCATTAAATGCGCCGATTATCGGTGATGATTTATATGGGCGTGGACATGATATGGATATAGGACTGCGTTCTGTTCTTAATACGAATAATTTGTTTTTGTTTGCGTATAAGATAACATTCCAGCACCCATCCACAGGACGTATGGTAACATTTCGCGCGCCAATTCCAGAATTTATGAAACCGGTTATGAATTTGTTAGAGTTGCCATTACCATAAGGATTTTTGATGACACGAAAGAAAAAATTTTTAGTTTTTGCCCGGGTTGTGTTTATGTTCTTTATGGTACTGGGGGTTGCCATAGTTATTGCATTGGCCAAAATGGATATGAACAGTTTGCGTTCGAATTTACTTGGGGTGTTGCGTTCGTCCACTGGTTTGCCGATTGAAATTACCGGGGATGTATCATGGAAATTATCGCTGCGACCACGTGTAACCATGCATGGGGTCAGCATACCGAACGAGGCAAACGCAAAGCATAAAAATTTATTTGAGGCAGACACAATAGAAGTTGGATTGAACTTAATATCTTTATTTTCAAATCGTCCAACAATTCAAAGAATTCGCGTCAATGATGCCAAAATATTTGTTGATAAAAACGCAAATGGAAAATATGAATTTATAAAAAAATCAGAAGACGATAAAGACGCCAATACGGCGGATTCTGATGTACAGGGCGAAGAAGAACATGCAGAAGAACAACCCGAATACCCATTTGTTGACCCAGGTTTTGGTATGTTGGCAATAAATAATTTTGAAGCAAATATCGATGGTCAAAAATATCATGTGTCGCAGTTAAGTTTTCGCGCGGCGAATCGTGCCAAAAAACGTGAGTACAGTGGATGGGTCAAATTAGAAAAAACACTTATACCGTTTATAATTTCTTTTGATAAATATAATGCAGAACGCAAAGTATATCCGGTCAAGGTCGCGTTTTCATCAGACGGCGATGCACTGATTGCAGATGTCGCATTGGAAGGAACCAGCAAAATTCCGATAGATTTTATATTAAAGGGTGATATTCCAGATGTTACACCAATCGGTGAATTTTTAGGAATAAAACTGCCAAAAATGCCGGAAATAAGTGTTAATATTGCCGGTGGTTTTGGTCATGAAAAATTGACATTACATAAATCTTCGATTGCCGTCCGGGGCAGTGATATAACAATTTCTGGGGCAATCGATTGGTCCAAGAAAATTACAGATATAAACGCAAATTTATCATCAAAAAGAATTAATTTGTTGGAATTGTTCCCAGAAATATACAGGTCTAGCAAACACCCTGCTAACTATAAACCAAACGTGTTTAAAGATATGCCGCTGTTTGGATCGTTCTTGTATAATAAAAGGATAAATCTTAATGTGGATTTAGGGCGTTTGATTGTGTATCGCAATTTATCATTGGATAATATGAAGGTTGGTGCACGTGTTCGTGATAATATTATTAGAATAACCGCAAATACTGTATTTGCCGATGGAAATATAAAAGCGGCCATAGATGGCAATATAGAAGCATCGGGAAAAATGAATTTGGAAATGGGCGGTATCGGGCGCGGTATAACGATTGGAAAATTATTAGAACAAATAAATACAAATAATTTTATTTCTGAATTACCGGTGGATTTTGAAATATATGTTCGTGCATCGGGTTCCGATATGTCCCAGATTATGAAAACTATAACGGGCCCGGTTCGTGTATATTCGTCAAATCCGGGATATGCTCATTCTGATTTGGTTGCATACATGTATGGGGCAGATTTCTTGACTACTTTGCGCCACAATATTCAAGATATGTTTTCTTCGGAAAAGAAATATGACCAAATGAAGATAAATGGTGTGGTTGCAAATCTTAAACTGCGAAATGGGTTGGCGGAAACGCGTAATGGGGTTGCAATTGAAACAAATGCGATTGACATCATGTTAGATGGCAGTTTAGATCTTGGGCGTGAAGAAATGAAACTTTCTTTAACAACAATACCTGTGCGCGGGATAAAACTTTCGTTATCTGGGAATGTTGTTAACACTATCGTTATATCGGGCAACTTGGCCGAACCAGATATTAGTATAAGTGGTGCTGCCGTTGCCGGCAAGGCATTGTCGGCAACTGGACTTGGGCTTTTGCTTGCACCACTTACCGGTGGTATCGGTCTGGTTGCGGGTGCGGGTGTAGGTCTGTTGGCCGGAGATTTGTTAAGTAATTGGTTGGCGGATGACCACCCGTGTGGAACTGCCTTGAAAAAAGGCGCACCGGCGCATCGTGGCGACCCAGAATGGTTGGATTTACCTGTTATTGACCTTGCTAATGGGGTTATAAACCCAAAATCTGGGCAGGTTTCAGATAAATAATTTTTTGTATGCTTTTACCCTTGCACCGAATCGGCATTTTTTGATAAAATCACCCCTGAGAATGTTGGGAAGGAATTAAAAAAAAGAAAGATAACAGGAGTATAAAAATGGAATTTTCTGTGTTTCGTCAGGTTTTAATCCGGGCATTGGGGCACATGCAGTCGATCGTTGAAAAACGTGCGACCTTGCCGATTTTGATGAATGTGAAATTGGATGTTGGCGATGATCTGGTTTTGTCTGCGACAAATGTAGATTTGGAATTGGTTGAACATGTGGCTGCTGATGTTACATTGGGGGGCAAGATTACTGTCCCGGTTCAGATGTTGTACGATATTGTCCGTAAATTACCTGATGATGCCGAGATATCTTTTAAACAATCAGGTGATTCGCTTGTGGTGGCCAGTGGTCGTGCCGTATTTCATTTGCCGACATTGCCGGCGGAAAATTTCCCGGCCATGGCGGGCAGCAATCTGACCACAAAATTCCAAATGACAACGGGTGATTTGGCGCACCTTATCAACCAAACAAAGTTTGCAATTCCAACGGATGATGTGCGTTATCATTTGGGCGGAATTTATTTCCATATATCAAATGATGATGGCAAGGCCAAATTGACCGCGGTTGCAACAGATGCCCAACGTATGGCGCTGTGTGCGATGGATGCCCCGGCGGGTTCGGTTGAAATGCCGTCTGTGATTTTGCCGCGCCGTGTGATTGGTGAATTGTCTAAATTGTTAGAAGACGCGACCGTTGACGATGTCAATGTCGAATTGTCCGATACCAAGGCGCGTTTCACAATCGGTGCCGCCATTTTGACAAGTAAATTGGTCGATGCGCAATATCCAAACTATCGCGTTGTTATACCAAAGGGAAATGACAAGATTGCAATTATGGACAGAAAGCAATTCTTGAACGCGGTCGATTTGGTTTCTGTGGCCAGTATTGACAAGACGAAGTCTGTTCAATTGACTTTCTCGATGAACAAATTGGTTGTCAATGCTTCCAGTCCAGATGCCGGTACGGCAACACAAGAATTGGATATTGAGTATAATGGCGATGCTTCGTTCAGTGTAACATTTAATGTTAAATTCCTTATGGATGTGGCAGGCCAGGTTGAAGGTGAAAAATTCCAGATGGAAATGCAAGACCCGCTTTCGCCGACAATTATTCAATCCACAAACAAGGATACAGATGCATTGTTCATTTTGATGCCAATGCGTATGTAGGGAATGTGTCAATAAGTAAAAACGGCGCGACTCTTTCGCGTCGTTTTTATTTTTGTTTGGAATTTAATTTTGTATAAAATTCATTTACAATTTTTTGCATGCGGCCATCCATGTATTTTTTGATGTTAACTGCATAATCATGCGGAACACCAAACCTTATTTCTGCCAAACCACCCGCGATGCATGCCAATGTGTCGCTGTCGCCACCAATGGAAATCGCACCGCGAATTGCGTCAACAAAATCATTGGCATCCAATGCCGCAATCAATGCCATTGGAACAGAATTTTTACATGTGTAATAAAATTTATTATATGTTGGGCGTATATCATCCAATGTTTGATATAAATTGTAATTATATTTTTCTAAAATATATTCCTTGATTTTTGGAACCGGGGTCCGAAGTTTCAACATATATGCGGTGTCTATGTATGCCCCGGTTGCGGTTAGACTTTCGGGATGATTGTGTGTTGTTGATGTTAGTTCGATTGCGTGGGACATGCCCTTATCATAATCATCAAACATAATTGGCACAGGCGACATGCGCATAATACAACCATTTGTGTTGGCATTATACGCCTGTTTTGTCTCCAACCATTTTGTAAATCCCGGACTGAACGCAGATATTTTTCCGTCTTCAAATCTTTGGTCTTTGTATCGACGGCCCCATGCCAGTAAATATTTTTCCGGGTGTCCACCGTGCAATACCCAATCTGCCGTGGCACAGGTTAATACACTGTCGTCTGTGGTGTGACAGTCATTGTGCCAAAGTTCAAAATCTTTGGTTTTTATATTGTGAAATTCAAAACGTGAGCCGACGACATCGCCGATTATTGCGCCAATCATGGTAATCAGTTTAAATTAGTTTATTTTATTGTCAAACAAAAACGGCGCGGTGCGCCGTTTTCTGATTGCCAAGCATTTTATTACGGGCAAACCGCAATTTGATTTAAAACATTTTGAACATCGTCATTTATAGACACGGTTACCTCGCGATTTAAACCGTCACGATATGTCCAATAAAATGGCGATTGAGCAAATTCCGGCGAAGCATTCCATGCTTCGACAAACGGTGCCAACATTGCCGTAAACCATTGACGACCACGACACAGACATCCATTACGCACATCGGCAATGACCGCTGCGGTTGCGGATTCTGGATATTTTTCGTCTAATTCGACATCGCTCATCATCAAACAACGTTCACCGATGTTATAGAAATTCGCATCGTCTGACATAAACTTGTAAATTAAACCATCCGATGCGCCGGCGTTCTTTAATGAATACTTCATGCCTTCGATGCAGCAGGCACGTGCGGAACTCATCAACATTTTGTAACGTTCCACTAATGGCGCGGCGGCGGCGGAATTGGCATCCAGTTCACCATTGCAATTTGCCGACGATAAAAGTTCGTACATTTTATCAGCACGAATCTTTGGGCTGCGTGGGGACACAGTTTCGCGAATAATCGGTTTGCGGCGCCAGATATTGCATTCAGTTTCCGTTTCAAATGGGCACCCGTCATCCCCAAATGCGGCGCGAATTGGCACAGACAAATCTTGGGCAACATATTTTGGGTTCGGGGCAAATGTAGGCGCAACCGGTGTATCGCAAGGCTGTTCGGCAACAACCGCAGGCGCGCCATCCAACCACAGGTTTTCAGATGGTCGTTGCGGTGTCAACAGGTCTTCAATGCGCGCGCGCGTTGCCGCGGCTTCATCCATGGTGTCATTATATAATTCGACCAATTCAATATCGTTTGGATTGTCCGGTTCCCGCAAATAAAGTTCGGGCAGGTCGGACAACATCCAATCACGAAAATCTTTTTTCTGGTAGTTGGATATAGAATCATCCCAAAGCGGAACGCCGTTTTTCCAACTGACTGTTTTAGGATATGTGCGTGGATGATATTCGCCATTTGTTCCGTCCCAAAGCGGTGCACGGTCATCGGCCGGTACAGGTTTGATAGACAGTAATTTGACATTACGCATCGGGGTCAATTTAGATGATGCTGAGGATGTTTTAACTGTCCCAAGTACAATTGGTTTGTATTCAGTAGCCGGTGCGCCATAATCAAACCAAGAATATTCGGTTTGTTCGGTTTCATATACCGGTTCCGGTTCATAGCAATTGTCGCCCGTACATTCGGACGCCATTGCGGTCGCAATGCTGCATACGCAAATCATTGACGACAAAAATAAAATTTTGCTTTTCATAATTTGAATTATATCACAAATTGCATGCGAAAAAAAGAATAAAAAACTTGCGTTTTTGGGATGTTTTTTATATCCTTAGCCCGTTATAAATAAAACCAAGAGGATTTAAAATGGCATCTGTAACAGCAAATGATATGCGCGTCGGTTGGGTTATTTCCCATAATGGCCGCCGTTATACTGTAACATCTATTACCAAAGTAAAACCGGGCAAGGGTGGCGCATTTGTTCAGGCCGACCTGCGCGATATCGATTCGGGTAACAAAGGTGGAGACCGTTGGCGCGCCGAAGACAAGGTTGAAAAGTTGATGGTCGAAGATCGTGATTGTCAATATTTGTATTCTGATGGAACGGATGCTTATTTTATGAATTTGTCTGATTACGAACAGTTTACTATGCCGATGGATTCATTGGGCGAGCAAGTTAAGTTTTTGGCACCCGATATGACCGTTAAAACAAATTTTGTCGAAGGTCAACCGGTATCTATGTCTTTGCCGAAAACGGTTGTCGCAACTGTCGCAGAAACCGAACCCGCGTTAAAGGGACAAACCGCAACCGGCAGTGGTGGTAAACCCGCAATTTTGGACAATGGTGTGCGTGTCCAAGTTCCGGTCTTTGTTGAACAAGGCGAAAAGATTGTCGTGAATACCGAAACATTGGAATATGTCGAGAGAGCAAAATAACAACGCAAGTTGTTACTGGATAGTGTTAGTGATTGTTGAAAACGGCGCGTTGCGCCGTTTTTACTAATCATTAAACAATCTGTTTGCGGAATTCATTATGTCGGTTATTTCGCCGACCACGGTTTCGTACACCATGCCCATACCGGTGGCGATATATTCGCGCGGATTAAATGAATCGGGGTGCAATTTTAATGTCGTGCGAATACCCGCCGTGAATGCCAAGCGCAAATCACTGTCCACGTTTATTTTGCATACATTCATTGTAACCGCTTGTCTCAGTTGGTCGATTGGTATTCCACGCGCATTGGTTATTTCGCCACCGTTTGTATTTATGATTTTGACCAATTCTTTTGGAATATTTGAAGCACCATGCAGAACTAATGGAAAGTCTGGTAATAATTCTGCAATTTTTGCCAATATGTCAAAGTGTAATTTTTCAGTTGAAGATTTTCTTTTGTATGCGCCGTGTGATGTGCCAATTGCCACCGCCAAAGAATCAACATTTGTTTTTAATACAAATTCAACGACATCGTCCGGATGTGTAAACAAAGAAATGTCAGATTTTGTATTTTTGTCCTCGTGTCCGCTGATTACACCTAATTCAGCTTCGACGGATACATTGTGTTTGTGCGCGTATTTAGCAACGCGAGCAGATATTTCAATGTTGTCTTTAAAAGGTAATTTGCTTGCGTCTATCATGACACTGGAAAACCCCATATCTATGGCGTGTGCGCAAATTTCGTACGAATGCCCGTGGTCCAAATGCAGGGCAATATTTTCATTTGGTTTAATATTTGCCCCGCGTATCATAGACATAAGTATATCGTCACCCATATAATCTAATGCTGATTCAGAAACGGCCAATATAACAGGGCTTTGTGTTTCACGTGCCGCGGCCAATATCGCCTTGAAAGTTTCCATGTTGTACATATTGAATGCACCAATCGCATAGCCGTGTTTTAATGCTTTGTTCAGCATATTATTGGTATTCACTAATCCAAAATCTTGATATGTCATGTTGGTATCCCTTGCAATTTTTGCACATTATATCACATTTTTTTGTGTTTGTGTGTTTTTAATCCGGATTGAAAACAAAACAATTGACACAGTGGCGATTTATGCGAAAATCAGTCTGAACGAATCGGGAGAAGGAAAGAGGTAACAAATATAAGGACAATGCGATGAAAAAAATTCTGATTTATACTGTTGCGATGGCGGGGTTGGCTGGTTGTACATATTATGATTATTACAAGGGCGGTATTCGTTATACCCAGGATGGTAAAGACTGTGTTTATTACAGCGATGAATATGCGCGCCATTATTCAGACAAAATTGATGGTATTGATGGTAACAAACGTATTGTCTACAAGAATACAAAATGCGCGGATTTATTTGCCCGTGATAACGCGGGTCGGACCGCGCGTAACGATCGCCAAGTCATTGTCCCGGCACCCACAGAAGATGCCACCAAACCGGTTAAAGTCGCAGATTGTGGTTGTTGTAAAGTAGAGCCGGTTTCGCGTCGTTTCTATACGATTACTGGGAAATAATAGATATGTTAATAAAACACCATCGAATATTTTGATGGTGTTTTAATTTTATTTGAAATGCGTATAATTTTGTGGTAGAATATCTGGGACAAGGAGATTTAATATGAAGAAGATTTCTAATTATTTGTTAACGGCATCTGTATTTGTTATGGCCAATGTATCCGCATTCGCCGATGGGGAACAAAAGGGTGTTTGCGATTTGTTGAAAAGCCTGGAAAGCGTTATAGACACTTTGCGTGCCTTGGCGTTTATTGGCGCGGTGTTCTTGTTGATGGATTGGGCATGGGGATATATTAAAGATCCGTCTAAGGCAACCAAGGATGATATGAAGGATAAAGGTGTGGGATTATTGGTTGGATTCTTCTTGCTGTTTGGTGTAGGTGTTATATTAACCCTTATAAATGGCAGTTATGGTCAAAGCCTGTTTGGTTGTGATTATGGATTCTTGACCAAGATTAAATAACATTAAAAAGTAAAAAATAAAAAAGGCGTCATTTGACGCCTTTTTTATCGCAAGTGCGTATTTATATAATTTTTGGCAAATGCAATTTCATATTCATGTCGCTTTTGCTCAATCGTCTTTACGCCATATTGGCACAGATGAGCATTCGGTGTACTAAACCCGTTGCATATAAAATGACTTACAATGCTGTTCAGGGCATTGGATGTCATATCGCGCCATGCAAAATAATTATGTATTTGTGGATTGTTATCCCATTTTTCGATAATTGCTTCCATTGCGTTTATATATGCTTGTAATAATTGAGTATCCATATAATCGTACAGGTAAGTACGCGTTGGCGATGCCAATTTGCCAGATTTCGTTTTTTTTACATTTGGAAACAATTGGCGTTGTTTAATAATTTCCGCCTTAGTAATATTGTTATTGTTTCTTTTATTATTAAACAGCCATTGTATTCTTTGGTGATTGAACACTTTATAATGTTGGCTGTATGATGCGCCCAACGATTTGAATATTCCATCCAGCGTATCATTTATTTTATGAACGCGTGCGCACAAATTGATACGTTCTGTTTGTTGGGACATTCTGTAAAGCTGTACCATAGAATAATTTGGTTGGATAAGATATGCCTGGGAAAAATCTGTCGGTATTGTTTTGCCAATTTCTTTGTCCAGTGTCCATGTGGCATACCGTGATAAGGCTAAATCAGAATTATCGTTGATTGGCACAATATGGTGATAAACCAATTCTTTAAAGTTTTGTTTGCCAACTTCTTTATCTTTTGGCGTGTTCTGACCGATCGCCATATCCAGTGTCAGCGGGTGCGAGAAATATCTCTTGTTTTGACCGGTGACCCCGATAATATCCAAAAACTTGCTTAACGGCCAATATTCGTTTGAAGTAACGGTATAGTGTTCATTTGGTGCCCAATCTGGACAAATGGACAATGCGTCGTATTTCAAACTGGTGCTTTTGGCATTGTTCAATTCTTTGTATTCTTGTGCGTTTGGAATCAAGATATTTTCAGACATTGTTTACTCCCTTATATTTATTGTTTGTTGTTGTCTTCTGTATTCGCCAATGAAAACAGAACGGACGAAATAAGTGATTGGTATGGAACATGTTGTGCCGCGGCTAATTCTTTCAGCCGGTCCAAAATAGGACGCGGAATGCGCATATTTATAACTGCGTCTGATTTATTAAATGCACGATAGGCGGCATACTCCCTTAACAGGGATTCAATGTTCATAACAAAAAGTTGTTGCATAACGTTCGGCATTTTTTACTCCTATACATTACTCAATACAACTGTCTTTACATGTCACTATACCATTGTATTTACATTTGTCAATACATTTGTCTAGACGCCAGTATTTACGGGCGTGTTGGCGTGTGTATATGGGTTTGTATAGGGCAGAAATCCGGGAAAAAATTTACAATACAAAAAAAATTATAGTGTTTGATTTTATAGGTGGCGAATGGGGTAAATTTTACCGTTTAGGGGCTTGCACTTTATATATGTATGTTCTAAAATGCGAATCGGTTCAAGGAAAGGATTTTACATGTTGAAAAGAATTTTATCTGTGGTGGCGGCCATATTTGTTATGTGCGTGCCGGCGGCGCGTGCGGAATTAAAGGTTGATATTGTTGCGGGTGCGACTGAACCGATTTCGGTTGCAGTTCAAAAGTTCGAAACTGTGAACGGGGCATCGGCGGCGGATGCGGCAACAATACGCGAAGTGGTCGAAGCGGACCTTAAACGGACTGGGCTGTTTCATATTGTGAATCATGATGCGTTCCCGGAATTTGTAAAGATGGATGCGATGCCGTCATTTAAATCTTGGGCGGCGATTAAGGCGGCGGTGTTGGTTCAATCCAAATTGACCAAGTTGTCGGACGGCAAATATCAATTGGATTTCTATGTGTGGGATGTTGCCGGCAAAGAGCAGATAGAGGCGCAAAGTTTATCAGCATCCAAAAAATCCGTTCGTCGTTTGGGCCACATTATGGCGGATGCAATTTATGAAAGATTAACGGGCGAAGTCGGATATTTCGATACCCAAATTGTATTTATTGCGGAAACGGGCCCGATTGACAACCGTGTAAAGCGTATGGCGATTATGGACCAAGACGGTTATGGTATGCGTTACCTGTCGGATGCGAAAACATTTGTTATGTCGCCGCATTTTTCGCCGAACATGCAATCGATAGTATTTTTATCTTATTACAACGATGACCCGATGGTTTGGATTTTGGATTTGAACACGGGCGCGCAACGCAGGTTAGGGCAATTTGGTGGTATGAACTTTGCCCCACGGTTTTCGCCGGACGGAAATCGCGTGGCATTGTCTTTGGTTAAAAACGGAATTACACATATATATGAATATGATATAGGAACGAATTCTTTGAAACAGTTAACAACAGGCGATTCCATTAACACCAGTCCGTCTTATTCCCCGGATGGTCGCAAGATTGCATTCAATTCTGATAGGGGCGGGTCCCAACAGATTTATGTCATGGACATTGAATCGGGTGCGGTGGAACGCATCACATACGGGGCGGGTCGGTATGCAACGCCGGCATGGTCTCCGGACGGGCAATTTATCGCGTTTACGAAAATGGCAGATGATACATTTTATGTCGGTGTGATGGATCCGCGTGGCAAAAACGAAAAGATTTTGGCGGGCGGTTGGTTTATGGAGGCTCCGTCATGGGCGCCGGGTTCACGTCGCGTGGTTTATTATGAAACCGAACGGACGGACGACAACATGGAACGGGTCAGTCATATTCGCAGTGTCGACATCACCGGGCAAAATATTTATGACATAGATTTACCGGATGGTGTGAACGGTTTGGAACC
>CACZUL010000016.1 GCA_902784285.1 uncultured Pseudomonadota bacterium
GCACAAAAATATATAATTGTCAATATTTTGATAGAAAATTGTAAAAATTACTTCGTTACAGCGTCCAACCCGATGCCTATCACGACAAAAATGAAACACTCATCTGGGTGTTTGATTTTTGTGGCGGATGGGTATTCTGTTGCGAACTTTCCCATACCTAAATATGTAAGTGTTGAATAATACTCTGCAATACAAAACCGTATTTAACGATAGGTATTTCGTCAGACGCAACAAGAAAATCGTTTTTTGTAATATCTATATCCATTGATGTATTGGCTGTAATTTTTGTTGCACGAACAGAAGCCCTTTTATCCATCAACAAATCTAAGCATTCTTGCGCATTGATACGAACTAATCCAGTAACTTCATCTGGTTGAAAATGAAAATTTGTGAATCCAGTTGGTAATTTATTTGCATAAACATGTGCAAATGCACGATCGTGCCAATTTTTTTCAGGCTTATCTTGATGCCAAAATACGATATCTAATGCGACAGCATTTGATGCATCGGCGTTAATACCGATTTCTTCGAATATTTCGCGACGGAAAGCATCTCGCACTGTTTCCCCCGCCAATACATGCCCAGATGCCGTAGTATATAGCTTACCAGAATCTGCACGAATTTGAAAATATACATTCCCATCATCGTCATACATCCAACAATGAACAGTCTTGTGCCATAAACCATTTTGATGAACTATGTCTCTGGTCTCGGTGCCGATTTTATTCATATATTCGTCATAAATATCAAGATATTCCATAAAATCTCCTTTGCCCGGTATATGATAATAAAACAGAAAGAAAAATAAAATAAAAAAATGCCCCTGCGGGGCGTGTTTGATTTTTGTGGCGGATGGTGAGGGGTGCCTTGATACACAATAACAAAAATCTATAAAAATCTTGTTCCTGCGATTTTTATGATTTTTTTAATTGTGTATTCTCGTATTCGCCATGCGCGCCTTTGGGCCAATGGCCCACAAAAACTCCGTTTTTTTCCCGGCACGATGTGCCGCCGGCGCTCTTGCGCATCCCTCACCAGCCTTTGTTAAAATTAAAAATCCACCGATGGTGGATTTTTAATTTTAACCTGGCGGATGGTGAGGGATTCGAACCCCCGGACGGGTTGCCCCGTCAACGGTTTTCAAGACCGCCGCATTCGACCGCTCTGCCAACCATCCTAAACCGTGGTCTGTATCATATAGTATTTTTTTCCAAAACGCAAATAAAATAGTACATAGTGGTTAGTGGATAGTGTAAGTGGTTAGTTTTTTTCAAATTGAACCCAAACAAAATCATTCCCGCCAAACTACATTTGCAAACATGGAATTTATTTCATTACGCAGTTTTTCATCGTTAAAAAATGCGTTGCGCATTGCCGGAGTTGTCCCGTGCTCAGTATCTTCAAAATGCGGAACATATTTTTGCACTGCAAAGTTTTTGAATCCGCGCGCCGCCACATCGTGCGCAATTTTTAATAAATCGTCTGGCGACACATATCGCGGATCCACGGTCGTCCTAACCTCGGCCGGTTTGCCGGTTTTTGCCCACACATCCAAACTTTTGATTAAATGGTCGTATGCAATATTTACGCCCGTTAATTTTTCATAATTTGTCTGGGTTGCCTTGTAATCTATACCAACCCAATTCATAATTTGTCTGGGTTGCCTTGTAATCTATACCAACCCAATCGATAAAAGGCGACGCCGCGGCCAGGTTTTCCGGATAAAATCCATTGGTATGCAAACCAATGGAAAATCCTAATTCCCGCACACGGCGCATATATTCAATAACAGATTGGCCTTGCATTAATGCCTCGCCCCCGGAAAAGACAACCGCCTCTAACTTCCCAACACGCGATTTTAACCAATCGAAAACTTTTTCAGGGTCATATTCACCGGCCCCAACCGGAATCAGATGCGGATTAGAACAATATGCACAATGAATTGGACAACCAACCAAAAACAGCACACACGCCAATTTGCCCGGATAATCTATCGTTGTGAACGATACCAACCCACCAATCTGAATCGCGTTCATTTTTTATGCGGCCTTTTTTAACAATTCTTGATGACGTTCCCCAGTCGTCAGACAATTACATTCTGTAAATGTTTTCCGTTCACAGAATTCGGAATATTTACCAATATTAAAGTTTTTTGTCGGACGAATAAATCCCATACTGCGAGAAAAAACTTCACATGGTGTTCTTTGTTGTTGTGTATTTGCAATCATTATACTCTCCTTTCCTGTTTTTGATTGTGTTAAACTTATGCCTTGTTTGATGCGGTATCAGGTGTAATTCCCAATTCTGCATCGCACTTTGGGCAGAACTCATGCCGACCCGGCAGATACCCGTGTTTTGGACATATTGAAAATGTCGGGGTAAGTGTCATGTACGGAATCTTGTAGTTTTCAAATATCGTACGAACGATTTTCTGGGCCGCTTCGCCGGATGACACCGGTTCGCCCATGTACAAGTGCAACATCGTTCCGCCCGTATATTTGCGTTGTAATTCTTCCTGGTGTTCAAGGGCAACAAATGGGTCGTCCGTGAAATTCACCGGCAATTGTGTTGAATTGGTATAATATGGTGCCTCACGCGTGCCGGCGGTTATAATATCCGGGAAATTCTTAACATCAGTTTTTGCAAATCTGTACGAACAACCTTCGGCAGGTGTCGCTTCAAGATTATACAGGTTACCTGTTTCTTCCTGGAACGTGGCCAATTTATCACGCATAAAGTCCATCAAATCCAAAACGAATTTCTTACCAAATGGTGTTGCAATATTTTCTTTACCATCTGTAAAGTTTAAAACCATTTCGTTTGCGCCGTTCACACCAATTGTGGAAAAGTGATGATTCCAATTGCCAAGGTAACGACGGGTAAATGGATACAAACCATTTTCCATATGTTTAGATATAACACGACGTTTGATTTCCAAAACTTCGCGGCCCATGTCCATCAATCTTTCCAATTCTTTGAACAAACCTTCACGGTCGCCCTTGTGCCGATAGCCAAGGCGTGCCAAGTTCATTGTAACAACACCGATGGAACCGGTCTTTTCAGCAGAACCGAACAGCCCGCCCCCACGTTTCAACAATTCACGCACATCCAAACGCAGTCTGCAGCACATTGAACGCACGTCCGTTGGATTCAAATCAGAATTCAAGAAATTCTGGAAATTCGGAATTCCGTATTTTGCCGCCAAATCAAACAAGGGTTTGACGTTCGGATGATCCCACGGAAAATCGTCTGTAATATTATATGTTGGAATTGGGAAAGTGAAAGGACGACCCTGGGCATCACCTTCGGTCATAACCTCGATAAACGCCTTGTTTATCATGTCCATTTCGGCCTGCAAATCGCCATAGGTAAAATCAACCTGCTTTTTACCAACGAACGGACGTTGGGCGCGTAAATCCTTGGGACATGTCCAATCAAATGTAAAGTTGATAAATGGTGTTTGTGTTCCCCAACGACACGGCACCGCGCAATTAAACACCAATGTCTGCATTGCGTTCTTGACATCCGAATATGACATATTATCAATACGAACATACGGTGCAAGATATGTATCTACGGATGAAAACGCCTGGGCCCCGGCAAATTCGTTTTGCAATGTTCCAAGGAAATTCACCATGTGGGAAATCGCAGTTGCCATGTGTTTTGCCGGTTCACATTGTAAATAACCCGGAACGCCATTGAAACCTTCGTACAACAGTTCACGCAATGACCAACCCGCACAATAACCCGTCAACCACCCAAGGTCGTGAATATGAATTGCCGCGCTGCGGTGTGCATCGGCAATTTCTTGCGGAAACATATTCAACCAATATTCTGCAGTAACACGTTCACTGGTTCGCAAAATAAGTCCACCAATAGAATAACCAATATTAGCATTTTCTTTGATACGCCAATTTGAACCACCGACATAACTTTCTATAACATCAACAGCATCAATATTGGCATTACGAATTTCAGAATGTTTTTGACGATATATAATATATGCTTCAGCTGTTTTGTATGCACGTGCATCCATTAATTTACGAATCACAGTTTCTTGAATTTCTTCGACCGATGGAGTGCGCCCCATAAAATTATTGTCCAAATCAGACAAAACATCATTTGTTATTTGGACAATACGTTCATCAGATATTTCATTTGTTGCATACGCCGCTTTTCTAATTGCTTCATATATCTTTTTTGCTTCAAATGCAACAGTTTCACCAGAGCGTTTTTTAATGCTCATAATATTACAAATAAATGTCGGCATGGCCTGTACTTTAATATCTTTTTCCTTATCAGACATATAAAACTCCAATTTTGTCAAAAAACACAAGATATTGTGTCTGTTTTATCGTTTCTGTAACAATATATAGTTTTTAAGGTTTCATAACAATACATAAAATGTAATTTTTTTTATTTTTTTACTTTACTTTTAAAAATGGCGGATATCTGCGGGTTTCAGGAACATATTCACACCAATACAACAACACCAAAATATGTTTTGTGTCAACAAATTATAAAAAAATCATCCAAAACCGATTCGAAAAACATAAAAATCACAACATATAGTCAAAAAACTTGTTAAAAATATCTACATATAGGTTTTGCGTATTTTTTCAGTAAAACTGGGTTATTGCGCCCGACATACGATTCTTATACAGAATCGGTAGAATAAAGAAATGCCGAAAATCCGGCATTTTTATAAAATACGTCAATATATAGGAAAAACATCACTTTTAGGTTGTTTTTCCTGTATAATCTGGAGTATAATGATAATATCCTTAAACCCCAGGAAATCGTATGAAAATACAAGATTTACAAAATGTGTATGAAATGCTGGTGCGGGCATGCACGGAAAATAAAAATCGTATATTCTTTGTTCGTCAAAACGAAACGTATGATGATTTATTACGTGCCGTAAAGCGGCGGGCGGTCGTATTGGCAAAAAAATTTAAAATCAAAGCCGGCGATACGGTTGCGCTGTTATCTGGAAACACGCCTGAATTCATAAAATCTTATTTTGCCATTATTTCCCAAGGCGCACGCGTTTTAATGTTGGATACCGGTTTGGCGAAAAGCGAACATTTAAATATGATGGCGCGAACGAATTGTAAATTGGCATTGGCGCAAAAATCTTACTTTATTGATAATGGCCCACAAATGTTTGATATAGAAACAGTTGATGACACAGATGAAAAAGATTTTATTGCCGCCAATTGTTCACGCAACGATTTGGCCATGCTTTCGTTTACATCGGGCTCCACAGGAAATCCTAAAATTGTCGGCATAACACATAATAACTTACTGGATTTGGCAGATGGTGCGCAATTTTATCGTGCAGTTATTGACCCTAATTTTATTTTTTACGGTTTTTTGCCTTTGTACCATATATATGGTGTTGTGATAAATATAATTGCCCCGCTGGTCTTAGATGGGCGATTATTGTTACAACCGATATTAAATCCACGTGAATTTTTACGCGATTTCCAAGAGTATAAACCCGAAGTTATTCCTGCTGTTCCGCGTATATGGGAAACATTTTATAAAAAGATTGTACAGTCCGCGCGCGAAAAACATGTCTATACTTTGATGCGTGTGATTGTGTCTATGCGCCATATTCTTGGGGCAATTGGGTTGGGGGCATTGGTTCGCCGCGTAACTAAACCGGTTCATGATATATTTGGTGGCAACACGCGTGTATTGGTTTCTGCGGGGGCAACATTGAAACCATCAATTCGTAAATTCTATGAAAGCATGGGGTTCGTTGTCGGTGATTGTTATGGATTAACCGAAACAACGGGACCAGCAAACTTTAATTTTGCTTTTAAATTACCAAATGGTTCTATGCACTATGCAGGTCCGTTGGGCAAAAACGAAATCAAGATTCACAACCCTGACAAATATGGTGTTGGCGAAATATGGGTACGTGGAAATATGGTTATGCCGGCATACATTGATAATCCTGCTGCCAATGCCGCATCGTTTGAAGATGGTTGGTACAAAACCGGCGATGTTGGTGTTCTTGATTCACGGGGCCGCCTTACAGTCAAGGGGCGTATGAAGCAGGTTATTGTTTTGGACAGTGGTAAAAATGTGTACCCCGACGAGTTAGAAGATTTATATTTACAAAATGATGAAATCTTAGCGGCGGCTGTATTTGAATATACAATAAATGGCAAAATTGTTCCATTTGCGGTTTTTCAGGTTAAACCTGGGACAACAATGGCGCATGTAACAACTTTGATAAAAACATCAAATTTAAAAATTGCACCATATAAATGGGTTAATCATTTTGCTATTACAGAAGCAGAGTTACCACAAACGTCCGCAAAAAAGATTAAACATTTTGCAGTTCGTGAAATGTTAGATGCCGGTGCGTTTGAAATTGCAAAATAAACAACTAGTGATTGCATACACTGACATACGGATATATCGTTTTTGATGTATCGATTGTCCCCGTTCCACAATCCAAACAATTAAATTTACGGTTTTGCGAATGTGCCGAATCAAACGGAACATCGGCAACCGATATTCCTGCCACATTGGCGACATAGGATTTATTCGGAAAACCGAAATAAAATCCGCGTGATGCGCCACGACATTCTGATGCGCGTCCCGGATAACATGCCGGCGAATCCAATTTTGAAACATCGGGAACGCATACTGCTTCGCATGTATTTTCATCGACCACCATTTTTTCACAATCTGTACATGATGTTGTGGCCAAACGCAATGTTGCGCCACCACGTCCACGAATTGCGCGTGAATTTATTTGGGCGCATTTCGAATCAGGTTTAATTTTATTTGGATCTTCGACACATTCCCATTCCAGTGTTTCATAATTTAATCGTGCCAGCATGTTATTTGGACATGTTCTTTCAGCAAACGGGTCTATGCATTCCCATAAACTGTCCACAATAACCGCGGTCTGTTCACCCGAACATAATGGTTTACGTGTTTCATCGGGTACGCATTCCATAAGTGTTGCATCCCAAACCATATCGCCACCGCAACTTGTTTTAAGATTATATCCGATACATTGCCACCGCCCAAATCTGTATGTTTTTGTGGTTCCGACCGGACATACAACATCATCTTGGGGCGCGGTCGAAAATACCCTGGTTTGGTCCGGTGAATCATAATGAGTCATATAAATCAATTGACCATTTTCAAGATTCAAATTTTTCTGAATTGCCTCTGGCACATCACGTTTTGCAGTTGTTCCGCCCGCCAAAACAACCCCATCTTGATATATTCCCAATGTTCCACTGGTCGAGAAATTTTTTTCTAATATTTCCATCATTTCGTTGTAATCAGATGTGTGCAATGCCCCTGTTGTTGTTATAATGAAACTATATTTTGGACGTTTTGTCCCGGTAGAATCACACGGAGTAACCGCGCGCCTTGAATCCAGACAAATATATTCGCTTTTAATTTGATTCTGTTCAACACAAATATCATCAAATGTTCCACCAGAAATTTGAGCATTATGGACCGCAATAGCACATTCCGCAATCGATCTTAAATCTGATACCGCAATTGCATATTCCGTTTCTTGTTCTGGAACACGCGCAGATGGCGCAAAAAACAGATAGTAACTTGCCATAAATACAGATATCAACATTACCAGAAAAATATTCATCTTTCCCCCTTGCGATTTAATAAAACTCTAAGTATTATATAAATAAATTTCAACAAAATTTTTTACTTTAAATAGGTAAACAAATATGAAAAAGATTCTTATACTTGTTGCGTTATGCGGATGTGGATTCAGACCGATGTTCGCAGATAACAATACGAATATATTTGTTCCGGTGATAAACGGAATTAACGGTATTGAATTGCGCAATGCATTGAACACTAAATTTGGTGGTCCGCATGAAAATGGTGCCCCATATACACTGCGGGTAACTTTAAAGAACCCAATCACGAAATACAAGGCACTGGAACCAACTGGCGATGCCACATGGCAAGAAATATATTTAAGTGCAAATTATGTGTTGGAACATAATGGCGAGAAAATTGCCTCTGGAACCGAAGTCGCATCGGAATCGTATACATTTGTACGGTATTTGGTTGCGGCGAACGCGTCATATAACAACGCGGTTGCGAATACAATTACGGTATTGGCCGATAAAATAGGAACCCGTGTTATTGCGGAAATTTCAGAATATGAAACAATTAAGAAATGAAATGGAAAGAATCTGATTTTACCAAAGGAATACTGACCGTCCGTTCTGTCCTTATTTATGGACCGGATGCGGGATTGGTTGATGAATTGTGTGATAAAGCAATCGAGATATTATCCATTGAAAAAGATAATATTTTTGCTTTGGATTCTGGGGAACTGCGCGATAAACAAGATGCACTTTTCGCCGAAGCATGCACACCTTCTATGTTTGGTGGCCGCAAAATGGTTATCATTTCAAATGCCGGCGATTCAGATGCAAAAACAATCAGAGATTTGGTTGAACATCCAGGCCTTGATGCCATGGTCATTGTTACGGGTGGCGATTTACGATTTGGCGGGGGATTACGGACACTGTTTGAAAATGGTGATAATGTCGCTGCATTGGCATGTTATACCGATGATGCCAAAACACTTGAAACACTTATACGTAACGAATTATTCGCAAATGCTCAAATTAAACAGATATCGCCTGATGCGATGGCATATATGCTAAATCATCTTGGGGGCGACCGCGGAATTACGCGCGGATTTTTGAATAAAATCGCCCTGTATGTAGATGATAAAAAAACGGTTGATTTGGATGATGTTGAAAAATGTCTGCCAGATACAGGGGCGGCAAATACCGATGATTTTCTGTATTCTTTGACCGCCGGACATATTCAGCAGACCATGCTTGCGCTGGATCGATTATTATATGATAATGCCGAACCAAACATGTTGGTTCGCATGTTGGACCGACACTTTAAAACATTGCTTACCGCGGTAGTGGATGGACAGTTGCCTCGATTATTTTGGAAAGTTGCCGATAAATTTAATGTCGCCATTAAGATATGGTCTGGTTCCGACATTACGGCGGTACTGAATAGACTTAATGAACTAGAGACACAGATTCGTACAACCGGTATGCCTGCGGAAATTTTATTACGCGATTTTGCGCTAAAATTGGTATTAAAAACATATAAAATGTCTATTAAACGGAGGAATTAAATGTTGGCTTCTGTATATGCACCAAAAGATTTTAAACGTTTACGTGTAGTCGGAGATTTGGTCGCCCGGTGTTTTGATTATATTACTCCATATATCAAAGCAGGAATTTCAACCGGCGAAATTGATCGTATGGTCGCCGATTTTCTGCATACCAACGGTGCGCGTTCTTCGGATTTGGGATATATGGGTTACCCCAAAAGCATCTGTACATCGGTCAACGATGTAATTGTTCATGGTATCCCAAGTGACGAAGTGATATTAAAAGATGGCGATATTGTTAATGTCGATTTAACCGCAGAATACAAGGGATTTCATGGGGATTCTTCACGCATGTTTATGATTGGTAATGTGTCGCCACGCGCCCGCGAATTGGTCCAAACTTGCCAAGATGCCCTTAATGCTGCGATTGCTGTGTGTGCACCCGGTGTACCATTATCAGAAATTGGAAAAACGATTGAGGCTGTTGTTAAACCACATGGTTTTTCTATATCACGTGATTTTGTTGGACATGGCATTGGCAAAGTTATGCACGATGATCCGCAAATCTTTCACTTCTATGACAAGATGTGGGATAAAGTAAAAATGGTTCCTGGGTTGGTTTTCACAATCGAACCAATGATAAATACCGGAAAACCAGATTGTAAAATAGATGCCGATGGTTGGACGGCACGAACGGTTGACGGTGGGTGGTCTGCGCAATGGGAACACACATTGGGAATTACCGAAGACGGTGTCATAATATTTACAGAAAAAATGGCATAATAAACAATGTCGGATAAAGAATCAGATTTATCTTTACGTGCGGGACATCGCGAAAGGTTGCGTCAAAATTTCTTGGCCGGCAATCTAGCGAAATATGAAACATTGGAACTGTTATTAAGTTATGCAATTCCACGGCGTGATGTGCGCCCGTTGGCACGGATGCTGTATAAAAAATTCGGTGGGATGTTTCAAATACTGTCTGCGGAGATTGAAGATTTATGCACAGTTCGTGGCATGGGGCGCAACACGGCCATATTTCTTAAAACCGTTCAAAAGATTATGTTAGATGGGTACCAAGACGACTTTACCGATCCAACAATATTACATACCAAAGAACAGTTTAGAAATTATTGTAAATTATTACTTGGTGGAAAGCATGTTGAAGAAATGCATGTATTGTACTTGGACGAAGACGGTCGTTTAATAGAAGACCAATTGCACAGTACTGGCACTTATGACCAGGCATCTTTATATGGCATAGAAGTCATAAAACACGCAATCTCGGTTGGGGCAAAATCGGTTATATTGGTTCATAATCACCCACACCGTGAAACATCTTTTTCTACCCAAGATGTCGAAGTAACAAACGAGTTGCGGAAACAATTAAAGGCCGTAAACATAAATTTGTTTGATCACTGTGTTGTGTCTGGCAATATGTTTTATTCTATGAATGAAATGAAATTTTTGAATTGATGATATTTTTATTATTCATCATCTACCCATATTTTTGTTGGACCTGAATCATATATATCCATATCTTCATACAGTTCAGCATTTAATGCCTGCGCCCCGGACCGCGTGTCTAATATTTCATTTATTTCACTTATTGGCACACTTAATTCTTTACATCCCACGCCCATTAAATCGCGACCAAATACGATATTTAATATTGGAACTGAGACGGTCAATATTCCAAAAATCAGCACCAAAGATTTCATATTCTCTTTGATATCATTTTTTGCTCCGCGTATTATTGTATATGCCCATCCAATGATTAAAAATATTGTAATAATAAGCAGTATATCCCAAGCATAATGTAAAAAATTTTCGAACCCACGTGTGATACATGACGGGTCTTCAAGATAAATCATATTATCTTCAATACGGGCATTCAGACCGGCGTCTTTAAGAATGCGTTTAATAGAATCAATGTTGTTCATTGTTCACTTCTTTTATTTAAAGAAACCCGGCATTGTAAAATCATCATCATTTGCCGCGATTCCGGCCCAACCAAATAAATCACCCATTAACCCAGAATCGTCTTTTTTCATTTTTTTGAACGGCAATATACTTTTTAATTTTCCTATTTTACCACGTTCTGAACTTTTTTTGGTTGATGGCATTTTATCTTGGTTTTCGGCAAATTCACCCGCCAATTTTTCCAATGTAACATCTATTTCTTCTGATGTTGTTATGGGGGCATCGTTCACATGATTTCTTTCATGAAAACCTGTAACATCTTCATGCAGTGGTTCCATTGTATCCAACAATTCTTCCAATGTTTTTTCTTCTGGGACTTCCGGCATTTCATCATTTAAAACATCGGACATGTCGTCTTCCGATTCTTTCAAAGACTCGTAAATCGGTTCGGATTCCGGTTCTGGTTCCGGCTCGGGTTCCGGTTCGGGTTCAACCACAACTTTTTTAGACTTTACTTTTTTGGTTTTTACTTTAGTTTCTTTATTTTTTTCTTTGGATTCCGGGGTTGCTTCTTCTTCCTTGGATGCCAAAACAGATAAAATTGGAACAACAGAATCTTTTGTATCGATTTTTGGTTCATCCGCCATAACCCCAGGTTCTTCAATAACCGGTTCAGGTTCCGTTTCAGCAACAAATTCAACCGTTTCGACTATTTCTGTCGGTTCAGCAACTTCTTCCGCCGGTTCGGCAACCGATTCGGTATTGACCAAATTGTCTGTTTCGGCGGGGGGTTCAGCATTTTTTGCCAATTCTGCGTTGGCAAAAGCCTCTTGATCAGCATCGACAGGGACACCAAACAAAATTGTATCTGGGCCCAATTTCAACGCATTTCTAACCTCATCAAAGGCGGCACGGACATCGTTCACATCAAACACTTCCGCACCCGATATATACACAATTTTCTTTTTCATCTGCTTTTCCTAAATAACCTTTCGGGTGGATTATATCACATTTTAGGGTTGAACGCATATAAAAAATATCTTAAAATGGCAATATGTCGGATATTAAGGATCAAATCTTTCAAGAATTAACCAAATTGGACGAATCCGCGGCTCGTCTGCGGGCAACGGCCATAAATGCCGGCAAACAAACTGACCTTGAAGTGGCGATTTTAACTGAACAGGTTCGGAATTTGCGGGCGCGCAATGCCCATGCGGTTGAGTTAATCGACCAATCGGTTGAATTATTAAAGAAGTTACAATGAGTGTTGTATCGATACCTATTGTTAATAAAAACTATCCCATGGGATGCGAAGACGGCCAAGAAGGTCGGTTGATTGAATTGGGCAAAATGGTTGATGCCCGCGCACGCCAAATTTTGGATAAAATCGGGCCTTTGCCTGAAAATTCGTTACTTGCGACACTTTGTATCGTACTGGCGGACGAAGTACGCAGTCGCCCCACTCCGTCGATAACCGATGCCGACCTGCGCGAAATTTTGGCCCGCATACGCGAAATAAAAAACAAGATTAGTGCTTAGTGTCAGTGATTAGTGTTTAGTAGGCTCTGGAATAATTTTATAATTGCGAACTAATTCCAAAAATTACTAACCACTATCCAATTGCACTGGCCACTAGCCACTATTTTTCGGTTGTTATTTTTTTTCAAATGTTCTAATTTTATGTTGCTATGGTAAAAGAAATACAAGAAAGAATAGATTCACAACAGTTATCAGATGCGCTTTCTACGCGTTATTTGTCTTATGCGGTAAGCACTATTGTATCGCGTGCCCTGCCCGATGTGCGGGATGGTTTGAAACCGGTGCACCGCCGTATTTTATATTCTATGTTGCGGCAAAAATTATCGCCTGCTGCGGCGTTCCGCAAATGCGCCACGGTTGTTGGCGACGTTTTGGGGCACTATCATCCGCACGGTGATTCATCTGTTTATGATGCTATGGTTCGCCTGGCCCAGGATTTTTCCGTGCGTTATCCGTTAATTGATGGCCAAGGTAATTTCGGAAACATTGATGGCGACCCCCAGGCGGCATACCGTTACACCGAATCGAAAATGACCGATGCGGCGATGCTGATTATGGACGGCATTGATGAAGACAGTGTTGATATGATGCCGAACTTTGACGGCACCACGACCGAACCGGTGGTTATGCCGGGTGCGTTTCCGAACCTGCTTGCCAATGGTGGGATGGGGATTGCGGTTGGTATGGCGACAAATATTCCGACCCACAATGTGGCCGAGGTTTGTGATGCACTGACCCTTATGGTGGACAAACCAGAATCTACAACCACCCAGATTATGCGCAAAATGATTGGGCCTGATTTTCCAACCGGTGGCGTGTTAATTGACGATTTTGAAACAATTGTTAAAAACTATGAAACGGGTCGTGGCGCGTTTCGTATTCGCGCACGTTATGAAATTGAAGAATTAGAACGTGGCGGGTACCAGGTTGTAATTACCGAAATCCCATACGGTATTATTAAATCTAAATTGGTGGAACAAATTGGCGAAATGATAGATGCCAAGAAATTACCACTGATTGATGATATCGTTGATGAATCTACAACTGATGTGCGTATTGTTATAACACCAAAGTCGCGCAATATCCCGGCGGACAAAATGATGGCACATCTGTTCGCAATGACGGATGCTGAATATAAATTCAATATGAATTTCAATGTTATCGATTCCAATGGTGCCCCGCGTGTTATGGGTATTCGTGATGTTTTGTTGGAATTCATTGCCCATCAAAAGAATGTTCTTATACGGCGTTCAAAATGGCGCTTGGGCAACATTGACCGGCGTTTGGAAATTTTGGGTGGGTTGCTGATTGTGTATCTGAATCTGGACCGCGTTATTGAAATCATCCGCACCGAAGACGACCCCAAAGCCGTGTTGATGGATGAATTTAAACTGACGGAAATTCAGGTTGAATCTATTTTGAATACACGTTTGCGCGCATTGCGTAAGTTGGAAGAAATGGAAATTCGGCGCGAAGATAAAAACTTGCGCACGGAACGGGAACAGTTGATTGCTTTGCTTGGGGACGTGGACATTCAAAACGCACAAATCAAGGCATGGTTTGCCGATATTAAAAAGCAATATGATAAAAAGACCGCACTGGGTCGCCGGCGCACAACATGGGCGGCATTGACCGAAGAAGTAACAATCAACGCCGATGAATTTATTGAAAAAGAACCGCTAACAATAATACTGTCCACCATGGGTTGGATTCGCGCGGCCAAGGGCCATTTGGATTTGAATGCCCTGGATTTGAAATTCAAAGAAGGCGATGAATTACAATGTGCATTCCACGCGATGTCCACCGATAAAATAAACCTGTTTGGGTCATCGGGGCGTATGTTCACATTATCTGCGGTTGATTTGCCATCGGCACGCGGGTTTGGGGAATCTGTGCGGATGATGGCGGACATTGGTGCCGAAGAGAATATCGTGCGCGCATTTGTGTTGGATACATCTGCAAAGTATCTGGTTGTGTCGCGCCACGGAAATGGATTCATTGTTGCGGGTGAAAACTGCGTTGCGCAAACACGCACCGGGAAACAGGTTATGAACGTGGATGACAAGAATCCGGCGGCGTTCTGCGTCCTGGTTACCGGCGATACGGTTGCTATGTCGGGTTCAAATGATAAGGTTTTGATATTCGCCGCGTCTGAAATACCGGAAATGATTCGTGGCAAGGGTGTGATTTTACAGAAATACAATGCCGAAAGAACCTATGTTTTGGATGTAATGTTCTTTAACGCAGCGGACGGGTTTGGTTGGACAACGGGTCGCGGAACAACAAAATTGGACGATTGGAAACCGTGGGTCGGCAAACGCGCAACCCAGGGACGCACTATCCCAGTCGGATTCCCAAGAAGTGGAAAATTTGGAAAATAGTGGATAGTGTCAGATGTTATCGCATGTTGAAAACGGTCGCAAATGCGACCGTTTCCAATGATAACTTACACTAACCACCTAGTGTGGCATTTTTGCTTCGGTCATTTCGACGTGTTTGCGTAATTTCGGATCGTATTTACGACGTTTAACCTTACCTGTGGCGGTTTTGTTGTTTTTCGACACAGTGTAAAAATAACCGGTTTCTTTGTTTTCCAGTTTGATAATTTCTTTGCTACCTTTCTTAGATGCCATTTTATTGCCCTTTTTATTTGTACTGCGTGGGATTTTAGGTTATTTTTTACTGGAAATCAAGTATTTTTTATCATAGTATTATTTTGTGTAGAATTGGGCCCGTGGCGAAATTGGTAGACGCGATGGATTTAGGTTCCATTGGGGCAACCTGTGGGGGTTCAAATCCCCCCGGGCCCACCACGAAAAATTGTTAATGCGCATTTTATTTATTTCCGCGCGGCTATTTCACGTCTAATATCGATAATTTTTTCACCCGCACGTGGATGAATCTTGCGTATATTGGCAATTGCAAATTTATAAACATCGACCATAAATTTTTTACCATTTTCGGTCATTTTTTGAAATATCTGCTCCAATATCGCATTATGCCGCCCATCCAAAATCAATTCCGATGTTGGTGGCAATGGTGTAAAACCTTCTGTTTGTGCCAAAGAATTTTTGATGCCCGATAATATAACATTACGCGCCAACGCGACCAACGTCTTGCCATCGTTTGTGGCACGTTTTGGATAATAACGCAGATTATCATGTTCTTCGGTACTGGGGCAGTTTGGTCCCGTGTCTTCAAAAGAATATTCAAACCGGCGTTTAACCATAAATGTTGCAGTATTATTACGCTCGATCAACATGGGGGCAAAATTCCATTCCCAATTTGGAATCATTTCATTAAATCTATTACTTTCATCGGTCATATTTTTCCAAACGAAAATATCAAACCAATTACGCGAACGGTCAACCTTGGTATCAGACAAAGACATAAACGAACAAAAACGATACTTCGATTTTTCCACTGTACATGCCGGTGCCATAGACACGACCAACAATTGTGATAAGATTTTGTTTACTTCGGCCGGTGTATAACCTAATTCATGCATTTTACTTTCGGTCAAATCACCCATCATTTGCGCAACAAATGCCCCATGGCAATGTGTCAGTATATTAAGTTTACGAATATTTATCGCGGCGGCATCGGTGTCCAGCCTGTTACCCCGTCCGTCTGATATACGTGGCAAAATTATTTTTTCAAACAACGTATTTATATACTCGGGTTTATATTCATCATATGGACGCATTTTGGCAATTGCGTGTTTTATTGTTGTTTTAATATTATCTTCTGTATGGCCCAATTTTTCCATTTCGGTTTGTAACAATTTGGTAAATTCATCTATTATAATTTCTGTATCGCCATCCAACGCAAAACGAATTTTATTAAAAGACCTAAATTCATCCGCCGCCAACAACGGCGCGATTTTACGCCGAAAAACATCGCGAACATTTTTCTCGGTAAAATAGATTTGATTTGGCATATTAAAGTAAGGGACAAAATTTCCGCCACGTTTGGTAATTTGCATTCTGCGTTCGACACCATGGTCTGCCAAGTCCAACGAATTATAAACAACGATGTAATTTGGAACACTATCAATATTTCCGAACACTTCATTTTGAACTATGCTACCCAACCTTTCGGCATGATCTGGGGTTTCAATACCAATTCCTGGGATATAAACAGTACATACTTCATCAGATGGTATGGTATCAACCGACACAACCGTTCCACGCCCATCCGCATTGAATGGTTTTTGACGCATGTAAATCAAAGAATGTTCCGCCATCTTAATACACTGGGTAACTGCGCAATGGACCATTTGGTCGCGAAAGGTCAGATTTTACACCACACCCCGCCGTAGCCAAAGCCAAAACGCACACTAAAAATAATACAACTTTCCTCATGTCATAAATTATACCACACGTACAGAATATGTCAAATGCGACAATTGTTGAATAAATCTATTTCCCGTTGGCGACGTTTTATCAGGCCCTTTGATACAGCGCCCCCAGTGCGATTCCACGCCCGCCACGCAGATTCCAGATTTGGATAAACCGTACTATGAAAATTTGGGTTATTGATATATTTAACAACCGTAGAATTTGCAAAGTTTTTTGTGCCGATATTATATGCAAATATTACCAGTGCATCAAATTGATTCTGGGTTAATTGCACCATGATATTTTTTTGAACTGCGCGCTGGGCCACTGTAATATCTGCACGCAACAAATTGGTTGCGACATTTTCTGTAATTCCGTTTTTGAAATCTTCACCGGGTTTTATCAAATGCCCATAACCAATGGTTGCGCCAAGTGGCATCGGCGCGCCAGCACAGATAGGTCGGCCTGTTTTATCATCATAAATAACATGTTTGTTACCTATTTTAACACAGCCTTCTAATTGTTTTAATAATTCGATTCCATTGTTACTAAATTTCATAATTTTCCCCTTAAAATAAAAAATCCCGCACGTGGCAGGAAAATAAAAACAGTGGCAAAATGCCACCGACTGATGCCTGGTATTGTATCATAAAACGCGATAAAAATCAACACGCAATAATTGACACAGGTATTCGAATTGCTACAATGCGTGTGCACAAGGGGTATAAAAATGAAACGAACGACACCATATCAAATTGGAAAGGAAAAACAAGAAACCTACGCATTAAATGTTCAAAGTTTGATGAATCTGATTCCAAATGCAACCGTGGCAAAACATACTAATACATCCGGGGTCGCAATATTCAATAAACATTCAACTAAATGGAGTATTGATAACACTTATGTCGTTTATTCTTCCAGATTTGTTTATACAATTGCAAACGATGGTACCGAAGATTTTAAATTTTTCATGAAACCGGAAGATTATAAAAAATTTGAGGAGGCATGCGAGGCCCGTCGCCAAGAATTGTTCGGCAAAAAACAAAAAA
>CACZUL010000017.1 GCA_902784285.1 uncultured Pseudomonadota bacterium
AGTAATGTTCTGAAAGTATTTCTTGCCTTGGTGGACAATGAATCAACCGTATTCCACAATGGCGTTTCGGGAACAATTTCAATGCCATTTTCGCATTTCCTTGCGCCCTCTTTTTCCATTCTGTACATTTCTTGTGCCATTATTTTGGCCTGTTGTTCCGGTTTTGTATCGGTATTCCACAATGGGGTATGCGATGCCAGTGTCAAAGGTTTTTCACGATAAGACAGGCCATATTTTGTTACTTTGAATGTGCCGGTACCATCACCATGTATTCCGGATCTAAACATCCAATCAAAAGGATCAAACATCATAAGGCTGCGCAATTGCAGGCCATTTTCCCACCAACGCCAATCCAAGTTTTCGATTTGTATGCGACCAATTGTTATCACGTTCCAATCGGTGGCTGCGCGAATAACGCGGTTTTGGATAATTCAATATCAAATTTTGCATTTCTTGTTTGATGTTATATTCAGGTGTTTGTGCCATTTTGTGTCCTTTATGTTGACGAAATATGTTTCAATACGAGCAAAATACATCAGAATGTTTTTTTTGTCAAGAATATTGTTATGAAAATAAAAAACGCCCGGATGTCACCCACAAAATTTTTAATTTTGTGGGACCCGACTTGGGGCGGTTGCGGCGTTTTTCGCAATCATCAAATGGACTTTCCAAAAATGCTTGGGCACAAAGAAATGCCATTTCGATATCTATATCGTCTGCACCAAATGCCAAAACATTTATATCATCGTGAAATCTATCATCGCGTGCCTGGTCCGGTCTGTCGCAACGGGATGCACGAATATGGCGAAAACGATTCGCGGCAATTTGGACCCCGGCACCCGTGCCACATACCAAGATTCCGCGTGTGTCCGGCTCGTCCAACATTGCGTCCGCAACGGACCGTGCAACATCCGGAAAATCAACCGGTGTGTTCAGATCGTCCGTCCCAAGGTTCACCATATTATAACCCAATGCACTTAACATTTCGATTAAATACAGTTTAAGCCCTACCCCACGATGGTCGGCGGCAATGAAAACTTTTTTGATTGTTTTATTCATGTTTTTTATCCTTGCGTTTTGCCAATTTGCATTCAAGACCCGTATTGGCGGTTATATTTAATGTTCGGTATGACAGTACCCCCGTCATTTGGGCATGGGAAAATACATTTGCAATTTCGACCGTTGCCGGCCCATCCAATGTTCCATGCAGGAATAAATTGTCGGCAATAACCTTTCCTTCGACCGTGCCACCACGACCGATAACGACCGTTTCCGCCACAATGTCGCCAACGACATGGCCGTGAATTTGAACGCTGTGGTCGGTTTTAATGTCGCCGGTCAGTTTGCATCCCGCGCCAATAATGGTTGGTGATGTTTTTTCATCTGCGTTTGTAAATGCCAACATTTTTTCTTTCCTTTCTATTCTTTTACGAATTTTTCTGGGTCAAATGGATTGCCCTTGTACCGAATTTCATAATGCAGGTGTGGTCCCGTGGATCGACCCGAAGAACCGCCCAAACCGACAATTGTTCCCGGGCGAACCCAATCGCCACGCGATACCGTTATTTTCGACAGGTGCGCATACAGTGTCGTGAATCCAAGCCCATGGTCAATTTCAACGGTTGTTCCATATCCAACGCGTTCACCCGCAGATACAACCCGACCCGGAGCAACCGCCATTAACTCGGTTCCGATTTTACCCGAAAAATCTATGCCGCGGTGGAATTTAGGCGCGCCCGTAAATGGGTCTTTGCGTGTGCCATATCTTGATGTTACGGTTACATTTTTCACCGGGGCACCCAACGGCAACACGCGTCTTAATTTGTTCAGGCCGTTCCACAATGTAATATCGTTCGCCAATTTCTGATATTTTTCGTCCAATTCTTTGTCTATTTCCAGTGGATTAAATGCCGCGCCCACCAATTGATTTGAATATTTGTTTGCGTTTTTAACCAATTCATCTTCCGACAATCCCAGTGTCGCCAATGTACTGTTTATTTTCTTTAATTCAGTGCGTAATTCCGATGTTTTGTCGCCCGCCAATTTGGACACAGATTCAATAATCTTGGTATCGGCATCGACCACCTTGGCCACGGTTTCCAATATTTCGACATCGCGTTTTTTAATCTCGATATTTTCTGCGCGGGTCAATTCATATTCAATCGCCAAATCAGAAACCTTGCTGTATTCCGGGGCATAATCTTCATCAGTGAACATTTCGGTTATGCGGGTCTTTAAAAAGTCCAATTCGCCCCAGGTTTTAAGACGTTCGTTAATTAAATCTTCCTTTTGTGCATCGGTCAGTTTTTTATCTTTTAACAATTTGTCGTCAATAACATTTATGTTCTTGGTTAATTCATTATACTTCCCAAGGTAATTTCGCAAATCTATCATGTGCGTAGCGTATTTTTCGCGCATGTGTTCCAATTGCTGAGTGCGATTTTGTAACATTGGGCGATGATATAAAAATACATACGTGGACCAAGATGCCCATATAATTAAACCAACCTTGGCACAGAATTTTGTGAAACGCCAAAAACTGCTCTGGTTAAAAGTGTAAACATTGCCACGCGGGGTGTCCATAACAGTAAACTCGCGCGGGGGAAAAATCCGCACAATTACGCGCCATATCGCCCGAAAAGGCGATGTTATAAACGCCCACAGGGATGTAAAATATCGTGTTATAAAGTTTATCATAACGGAAACAGCATAGTAAAATAATCCATAATAGTCAAGTAATCACCGCTTATCTTGATTTTTTCGGTTGAACTTGAAATATTTTGGCAACAGACTTGCCATGACGCAGAATTTGGGCGTTGTTCATAGATTTCCCTTTCAGTATGCGCGCATGTGGCGCACGCCCCACCCGGCCGGACAGCAATACCCGTTCCGCAACATTTTTTTTGCTGAATAAAGGCAATATACGAAAATCGCCACAATGCCGTGTCATTTCTGACAAAACAATGGCCGTCTTGGGCATGTCTATTATAATGGCAAATGTTCCGCCTGATTTTACGCGCGCGATGCATTTGCGCGTCCATTGAACCAAATCGGCGTTATGATGGGCATTATGTATGGCAGGTGTGCCGTCAAAATACGGCGGGTTCGTAATTACCAAATCAAATGTTTGGCCGGTCCGCCATGTAAGAATATCTTCGTTTATAAATTCTGCCGTTTGATTGTTCAAGGCAAAATTTTCACGGGCCGCATCCAACATATCGTTTGAAATGTCTAATGCCGTCATTTTGATATTCGGTATTCGCGCCATTAAACAAAGGGCGACTCCACCGGTGCCTGTACCGGCATCTAAAACCGTTTGGGGCACAGTGTCAACAAAGGCCGCCAACCACACCGCATCAGATGTTGGATTGTATATTCCGCGCCGCATTTTTACGCGACCACCCATAATAGTAAAAATGTCTTGTTTTTCTGTCATACCTATATAATAATTCATTAAAAATAAAAGGCAAGTTTATGTTTGACGAAAGTTTAGTCGTGGCAAGTGCAGTTAGCGCGTTTAATAATGCCGCCGTTGTGGGGCCTGCGTTTTTGTGGAATGCGGTTCTGGCATCGCCGTTGTTTGTGGCGGTCTATGTGTTTGGTCGTAAATTCTTGGATGCAAGTGGTATGCGGCCGTATGTAACAGGTGCGCGCATAACATTTTGGACGGTTGTCTTTACGGCCCTTTGGGTTGTGTTTTTGGGTGGAAATTATGCCGTGTTGCGTGATGGTGTGTCTTTGTTGCCATGGGTTACAGCGGCGATTTTATTTGTAACATCTATCTTTGTCGGAATAAATACCAGGGTGGTTAAGTTACCAATTTGGTATGGCCGGGCAAATGTGTCCAAACGCCGCCGTTGGTGGATAAATGCTTTGGCTTTTGCAATTGCGATGGTTCCCGTGGGGTTAAGTGATACACTTAATTGGTGGGGACCAATATTACAAATTGGTGCGGTTATTGCTGGATTGTTTATTGGTCGCCGTTCGGGACGACAGATGCGGGCGACAACCTGTACTTTGGGGGTTATGTTTGCGGCAACAATCGGAATTTTGATGCAGCCCGAATTATGGCGATTCGGACAATTGGGAAATCTAACCCCGGCACATTTGGTTTGGATTATGATGGTGGGGATATTGTTGGCGGCGGCATTTGCGATGGATTATGGTAAATCCGCGTGGTCGCATACACCAAAGTGCCTATGTTAAACTAAAATGGTTGATGCGGTTTGTAAGTGCGTTGGCCGTGATATTGTTCTTGTTGACCGAAGCAGTGCCGATTTTCATTGGGGCGGTTTTGATGCTGTTTGTTTTGTTTGCAATGTCAATATGGCATGCAGAATCTGTGCCGGCGGGTTTGGAAAATCGTGTATTGACCGGATTGGTTGTTGTAACCGCAATGGGCATTTTGTGGTATGCAACACTGCGCGATGACAAAAATAAAGATGCCGGTGGCGCAAAATTCTTGTTATAATTCGTTATATTTATTGAATATAAATGTTGTGATACATAATGTAGTATTTGTGTAAGAAAATAACCAGAAATTTAAGGTAATTGACTTATGACAAATATACATCCAACCGCAATTATTCGTGAAGGCGCCGTTATTGGTGCGGATTGCAGAATTGGTCCGTTCTGTATTGTGGGGCCAAATGTCGTTTTGGGCGAACGCGTGGAATTGGTTTCCAATGTTGTTATTGATGGTAAGACATCCATTGGTGATGATTCTATTGTTTATCCGTTCGCCGTCCTTGGTGTAATGAGCCAGGATTTAAAATGGCAAGATGAAGCCGCAATGACGGGACTGCGTATTGGCAAACGTTGCCGCATTCGTGAATATGTAACAATTCATTCGGGAACACCGGCATCAGACGGAACGGTAATTGGGGATGATTGCCAGATTATGGTTAATGCTCATGTCGGCCACGATTGCAAGATTGGGAACAGTGTGGTTATGTCTAACCTGGTCCAGGTTGCCGGTCATGTCGAGGTTGAAGATTTCGCCATTTTGTCCGGTGATGTTATGGTTTTGCAATTTGCGCGCATTGGTCGTAACGCTTTTGTTGGTGGTATGTCGGGTGTGTCCAATGATGTTTTGCCGTATGCGATATATGATGGTCCACGTGCTGTGTATCGAACGATAAATCGTGTTGGGCTGATGCGCCATGGGTTCACAAATGAAGATATGCACGCAATTCATTCTGTTTATAATGCAGTATTTCGTGAAACCGAAGGAACGGTTACGGAACGATTGGCCCGTGTCCGGCGCGAAGTTAAAAACAACAAATACGCAATGGATGCGATTGATTTCATAGAAAATCGTTCTAAACGCGGAATCGGGACCGCAAACAATGCCGAATAAAAAAATCAAAATTTTTATTATTGCCGGGGAAGTTTCAGGTGATGCTTTGGCGGCGCGCGTTATGAAACGCATGGATGGACGTGCAGAATTTGTCGGAATTGGCGGGGCGGCCATGATATCTTGTGGTCTTAAATCTATATTTCCTATGGCCGATTTATCGGTTATGGGAATTACCGAGGTTTTGGCGCATGTGCGAACATTGACGCGGCGTATAAATCAAACGGTGAATGCGATTATTACAACAAGGCCGGATTTGGTTTTGACGGTTGATTCACCAGGATTTGCCAAATCGGTTATAAAAAAACTGCGTTCGTCGCGCGCGGGTCGTGAAATGATTGCGGATGGATTAAAATTCCATCATATTGTCGCGCCTCAGGTTTGGGCCTGGCGGCCGGAGCGCGCCAAGAAATATGCGCGCATTTTTGATAAACTGTACGCGTTTTTTGATTTTGAAGTGCCCTATTTTACCAAATATGGTTTGGATACGATTGCGGTTGGGCACCCGATTGCCGAAAACATTATGGATCTACCGCGTGCGAACAAGACAAATGAAAAAATTATTACCCTGGTCCCCGGCAGTCGTATGAGCGAAGTTAAAAAGTTAATGCCGGTGTTCAGACACTTTGTCGAAACAATAAATTCGTGTGGGTATCGGGGGTATAAATTTGCAATCCCAACCGTTGAAACAACCAAAGAGTATGTTCAACGAGAAATCAAAGATTGGGCGGTTATACCGGAACTGGTTGCCGCAGATATGCGATACGAATTATATCAAAAAACCTATGTCGCCGTAGTGGCCAGTGGCACCGTTTCGGCAGAATTAGCGATGTTGCATGTGCCGGCAATTGTTACATATAAAATGAACCGTTTAACAACACTGATTGGGCATTTGTTAATAAATATTAAATGGGTATCACTGGTGAATATTTTATTAAATCGTGCGGTGTATCCAGAATTTCTGGGTGCGGATGCGACGGCAGAAAACATTATAAATGAATTTGATACGATAATTTTGCCGGCAAATCGTAATAAAATGATTGCGGAATTGCACGCGGCAGACGATATGTGGGTTCGCCCCGAAGGCGCGGCAAGTCAAATTATCGCCGATGATATACTGAACGTAATCCCGTTATAAAACGGGATGACGATATAAACCGGGGCCAACGCCCCGGTGTTTTTTTATTGTAAAATACCGTCCGGCACCCCAGATGGAACCGTGCAATGTTCGCCCTGATTATCAAATGGGCACACTTGATTTGTATCGACATTAATACTTGACGTACAGTAATTATTTATGGTTAATGTCTGCCAACCAACCGCAACAATGAAACCTTGTTCTGATAACAAACTGCAAAGCCGATCGTTTGCTGTTTCGGTGTTGCCGGGAGAGCCAAGCACAGCGGGAATCACAGCGGAACATTTTGTAAATATACCGTTTTTGCTTCTTCTGCCACCATTTTCCCAACACAGGCAAGCGCCCCATGCATTTGTATCCACGTTTAAATTGTAATCTTTTGGACACATATTTTCCGGCGATACGGATGTTATACCATAACTTGTCAAATCATCTGTAAGTTTACACATATCATCACTTGCGCCATATCGTGTATGATCAATAAATTGTGCTTCGATAAATTTACCTTGGATATTGTCGCATTGGGTAATCAGGCTGTCGATTATGCGATTATAAACCTCGGTCGCGACACCAGTTGGGCGCAAACGGCGATTTTTAAATTTATAACCTATTTCATCAGTCCATGAATCCATGTCGATTGAACCTTCGGCATCGCGCATTGCCCATCCATACGCGTTAATATTATCGTCGTCGCTTTCTGGTTTGGTGTATTTATATCGGCCTAAATCGCCTGGGGCTTGGTGGGCAACGACCATATCTAAACCGCCGAATACTTCTTCAATTTGGTCGACACAACTGGTTATATCGGCAACGCGTTGTGCACAAATTGATTTGTATCCTGGTTTGCGTTCGCCGTTTTCATCATATTCATACAATGTAAACCAATCAAGTGCGGTTTTTTCGGCAAGCGCCGATTCCGCCGTATCAACAACATTTGGTTTAAACAGACCGCTGTTTGGGGCATAAAAGTTTTCATAATTTGTGCCACCAAAACTGTCAAAGCACTGTTGTGCCACCGCGCGGCATGCCGCCAAAGTGTCTGTGTTTGTTTGGGCATTAATATATTCAGCAATTATATCTGCATCAAACATACCGTTACAAGATTTTATATAATCGGAACACATTTGTTTGGTAAGGACGATTTTGTCCGGAACCAATGACAGTTCTGTTTCGCCGTCAATTAGTGCCATCATTGCCGCGGTTATTGCCGTTTCGCGTTCGGCATAACATGCAGATATTAAATCGACACATCCGGTTTGGATGGTTTTAACCTTGGACTGTTGCGCATAGTAAATATCTAGCAAAGCTTTGTCCAGGTATTCTGCCCAAACAGTGTCGGCAATTTCCGTGCATTTATCCAAAGCATCTGCGGCAAACTTTTTAGTTTTGTTTTCAAAATTTTTAAGGAATTTTTGGTTGTCGGGATTTTGCGACAGTTTTTGGTCAATAACATCTTTGCCAAAATCAAACTTTAACAAGTTCCCCAATTCATTAAAGTTCACAACGCCTGCGATTGGTGCCCCCGTTGTAACATCAATAAATTCACCATTGTCCAAACATTTGTGATAATTTGCGCCACATACCTGCTCGCTAAGGATTGCGGATTCAACTTCGTTTATGCATTTTGTCATGTCGGATGAATTGTGTTTCTTGCGATTTTCGATACGTGCCAAATCCAGCATTGCATCGCCTTCGCGAATGGCGGTTTTAAGTTCTTTCTTTTTGCCCGCCAACGCGGTTTGAACCGTGTTGCAATCTTGTTCAATTGCCATAAGGTATGCCGTAACCGCCCTTTGCAGTGAGGCATCATTACAATCGGATGCGACGACTGTGCGGCACGATGGGTAAACCGCGTTATACAATTCAACACCGTTATATGTGGCGATAACCTGGGCCGGGTCATTAAGGCCAAACATATTTGTTGTGTCAAATGACAAATTTATGCTGTTCAAATCGGACCATTTCCCGCCAACGGTCGCATCTTCGCCACGGATTGAATTCATAATAGCGGTAAGTAATGCCTTGGATGTCGATACATCGCGTGTTAACGCGTTTTCGCCATCGGACGCGGTGTGAACAGCGGTTGCCTGGGCCGCGGTCATTCCAACCATATCCAGGTTTTCTGTAAATTCCGCCAGTTTCGCATTTGTGTTGTCCAAACTTTTGCGCACGGATATAAGGTCGCCTATGCGCGAACTGCATGAACAGCGACGATATTCATCATTTTTAAGCACACAAAATTGGTCCATACATTGAAAATATGCGCTTTTACACTGGTTATATGCCGCACCTGTACGTGTTTCTGACATACTTGTCGCATTTAAATTTGAAGGCGTGGCCGCCCGCGGACTTTTTGTAGTGCCATTATCTGTGCGTGTGGCACGCGATATAATTGTGCCTTTACGTCCGTTTGGTTTTATGGTTGCCGTTCTTGTGCGTGTAACAGGCTCGGTTGTTCGTGGGGCCACAGATAAAGAACCGGCGCGTGTTGCAAGTGTTTTCTGGGCGCGGGTTTGTGTGTTTGTGCGCGTCGCATCCGCCCCGCTCCGTCCTGAATTTGTTGTTGTTCGTGATTGTGTGGTACCCGTATCGCGGACACTGGTTGTAGATACAGCACCATCACGCACCCCGGACAATGCGGGGGCACCGGCCACCAGGCCCAAAAATACGCCAAAAATCAGAATTTTCTTCATCTCTGGATAAATGTTAGCAAAATTTATAAATTTTGGGCAAGAGAAAAATATTAGATTTGTATGGTATTTTCTTACTTAAAAAGCCCGCACTTTTTTGTGCAGGCTAACAAATACATGCGCGCAAATTTTTAGTTACTTGAACTGGGCATTTGCTTGTTCTCGCATACAAATTTTTGTGGTGGAGCTGATGGGACTCAAACCCACGACCTCTACGATGCGAACGTAGCGCTCTATCAACTGAGCTACAACCCCAAAACTGTTATATGGTGGGCATAAGAAGACTCGAACTTCCAAGGGTCGCCCCACTAGTACCTGAAACTAGCGCGTCTACCAATTCCGCCATATGCCCACAAGGCAACGCCAATAATAAAACAATTTCAACAATTTTGCAAGTGGAAAATACGCGTAAAATCGGTTATTTTAATTTTTTTCTTGCGCGTCCCAAAACATATTGGTATTATATCACGCGTTCACACGGGGATATGGCGGAATGGTAGACGCTGAGGACTTAAAATCCTTTGGTCATTGCGACCGTGTGGGTTCAAGTCCCACTATCCCCACCATTTTTTTTTTGGATGTGTAGCTCAGTTGGTTAGAGCGCTTCGTTCACATCGAAGAGGTCGTTGGTTCGAGTCCAATCACATCCACCATTAAATAAAATCGGGTTTATCCCGATTTTTTTGTTCTTTATTGCGTAAATTTTTGATATAATTGCAGGACAGATATGAGAGAACTTTATCGAGTATTTTATTTGGTATGTGCTTTTGCGCCCTGTGTGTCGTGGGCGGATAATTTCCCGGTCGCAGGGGTGGCACCATTTCCAAACGTCCCGACAAAAGCATCAACTTCATCGTTTGTATTAACCCCGGGTGGGTCCGGGTTGGTGGCACCTGCGGTGTTTCCAGGAACGGTCGCAGATTTAAATATGAATGATAAAGTGGCCCTGCGGGCCGCGGGATATGAACCATATAAAGATGCCAAATCGTATGTTGATTTAATTGTCGAAGGTGAAGAGCATTATATCGAACGGCAATTGGCTCTGTTAGAGGATGAACGCGAAGAAGATTTAGAAACCATGTCACACGAAGAATATTGCCAAGAGTATCCTTTGGATGAAGAAAATTGTCCGCAGATACCCGGATTATGGGAAGAAATTGTTAGTGCAGGTGAATATCATCCAAATGGTTCCTATGAGCAAGATTTGGATAATCATGCGGCAATATGTACCGTTAAAACCATTGGTGGTGGGCCGGTCTATGCGAATCATCAGGTAATTAATGGGCCGTGTTGCGCCCCATCAAAAACAGAAGGTTTAATAAACGAAGTTTGGGCAACCAAAAGATATGTTAGTGAATCACCGGCCTTTGTAAAAGCAATGATAACACTGTTTCGTAAAGAAGGTAAATGCGGAACCCCGCACAAAGACGATCCATGCGGATATACTTGTTATGGTATTGGTCAAAATAAAAAGTGTTTAGGTGGGCAATTAGGAATAGATGTAAGTAAACTTACACCCGCCAAGGCCGAAGAAATATATCATGACCATGTATGGCGCAAATACAAGGCTTATATGTTGCCAGATGTTATTTCTGGGGATGTGTTTTTGGCGATGATTGGAACTGGACCGGTAACTGTAATTTGGCAATTGCGGGATTTTTTGAAATTGCCACGTAGTAATGTCATAGATGAAACGGTCGTCAATGCCGTCAAAAACTATCAAGGCGATATACATAACATGTGGCTGAACTATCGGTGGAACTTTTTACAAAAAGTTGTAGCAGACAGATATCATGGCGATAGAAGAATATTAAGCGCCTATATGAAATCAATTAGAATTAAACGCCAAAACGGATGCCATGTTGCACCACACGATCCATTATATCAAGATTTGAGATAATTTTATCTTAAACCCAATGCACGACAACATGAAGATGCGGCGGTTTTCCAATCGGAATATTGCTTTTCAGGATTACGCAAATCGCGCCAACCTTGCCACCCAGAACATGTCTTTTTTGTTCCGGTTCCGGTGCATTTTACATACCGGCGTAGCGAGCATGTTTGATTGGAAAGTTTGCCTAAATCGGTTGTGCACTTTACAACAACATTTTGATTTTTGGCATCATTTTTACCCAATTCTTTGGATGACATAACCTGGTACGCATTGGCAGATAATGCCGTTGCCATAACCAACACAAACGCAGTAAGTAATTTTTTCATCTTAATCCCCTATTCTTCTTGATACCATTGTATAAGATTTTTTGCCAATATACAACAGGTTTTTTTTCGTACCGAAATTACATACATGTATTACAGTCCGCGGTTGTCCAAGGAACTTCGTTCATGAACAGCCAGTATAAAGCCTGGTCTTGACGGTCCGGGTTGCGGATTATTGGGCGCACAACATATATATCAACATCGCATGCATATCTATTATCTTCTTCTTGGACCTCCATCAAATCTTGATGGAATTTTTGGGCAAAGTCCATCGCCTGCAGGTATGCGGCATCGTCATCTTCTTCACTGGTAGAATCACCGGTCCACATTAACCACATGCCATAGTTTACGACATTGTCTTGGCCTTCTATATCATCGGCGGACAGCAGTAACCACGGCCTTAGGTTTATGCCGTTTGTGAATTCATCGTTTTCTGTATTTGTCCAATCCCACATATCGCCAATCAGGTTAATCACAAAATACAACGCCGCCAATTCTTCGCCAACCCTTGCCACACGACCAATATTTTTCATCGTAGAATGAAACAACCAATCGCGCACCCGCCCAGATTTTGCACCATGACGCGCAGTGCGGGCGGCGCGGTCCAATGCCTTGCCGCTTTTGTTGGCGGTTTTTAATGTTGTTCTGATATTTTTTAAACCTTTCCATCCGCGGACAAACATATTACCGGTGCGTGCCTTTTTAAATGCGCGCAATTCACGCAGAGTTTTTGTAGTGTCTTTTAATGTATCAAATTGGCGGACATATTCGGCGACATTTTTATCTGCCTTGGCCATTTGAGCCATGCCGTCTTTTACCGTATCAATTTCTTTGGTGGTTGTCTTGACGGCCTTGTCTATATCGTCAACATTATTCAGTTTTCCGGCGTTTTTGCCAAGTTTCCACATATTATCGGCCTTTAACTTTTCGGCCTGTTGCAATTCGCGCAATACGGTTTGGTATTGTTTGGATTCTTTTGGTAATGTGCCAAGAGTCTTTTTTAAATTTTCGATATTTGTAATATATTTCCGCATATCGTTCATATTGTCGATTTCTTTGGTCATTTTTGCGACCTTTAAAGATTCGCGGATATATTGTTGAACTTCCTTAATCTTTACAAGGTTTTTAAGGTTTTTGGTAACGGTGCCCAAGATGCGTTTTGCCCTAAGGACCTTGGTCCCTGCGGACACCCCCGCATATCCACCCCATGACACGACCGTCAAAACAACATCGACCACAATTTCAACCAACGATATCCATTGCAGGTTTATTTTTCCCGCAACATAGTAGTTATTACTGTCATCATCATGTTTTGCGGTGTGTTCATGCATAACTTTATGAACCATTGAACCGTCAACCTTGGCCATCATACCGGAACGCGTGGAACACATGCCGGCCATATCACGCGGGTATAATTTATGAATATTGTCATAAATATAGTGTGCAGAAACGACATTATTCTTGCCCGGTCCGACCATATCGCGCAGCGCACCCGATTGAACAACCATAATGCCGTACCAGGCGGGGTTTGTATTAGTCCACGTCGCGTGTGGGTCAACGGAACTGATTGCCGGATTGGGATCATTTGACGGCAATTCGTTCTTGGTGGCCAGCATGAATCTTTGATGCAACACCTTTGGTTGTGTTTCATAGTTTACGACAATTTCACGACCGTTTGGAAAGGTATAATCAATTGATTCAAACCGTACGGTATCGGTATCGTTTGCGTTTACGATTTCCGGACATGCCAACACAGCGCCCAGTGTTTCGGGCGATTGAAACACGCTGTAAATCCAATTTTGAATTTTTGATTCAGAATCTATTTCATAATCCAATTCATGGGAATCAATCAAACGCGTGGCACTGTCCGCCAAAGCTTTGCGAAACTCTTCGGTGGCACATGTGGTATCGATAGTTTGTGGTCGTGCCAGTATATCAATTGTTGTATTAATATCCCCCGCCGCAAACGCAGTTATGGGAAAAAGAAGTAAAAGTATAAATATTTTTTTTATCATAATCTCTTAATCTACCGTCTTTAGTTGATTTTGATGCTCTCTTGTATCACATAATCTGATCCGTCTTTTTTCAATATATAAATTAACCACTTTTTTCCGCTAAGTTTTGAGTCGGCAAACGTGCAACTACTCTGTATACTAGATAGATTGTCCTTTATAATTTTTACTGATCGGCATATTTCGGTTTCATCAAATTCTTGAATTATGGTTTCTGGTTTCATAATATCGACCCCGCTCCAAGCCCACTTATTAATAGTGTTAAAAAATGTTCCTGTACAAAATTTTTCTTTTTCTAATCCGAGCAGTTTATGGATGGTTCCTTCCGACCAATTTCGGGTAGTTTCTGTTGTTGCTCCACCTGGAGCGGTTGTAAAAGTCCTATTGACACAAGAAGACATGCAATGACGGTTATTATTGTGTTCTTTGCAATCTAAGCTGGATGCGATACTTTTTTTCGTTACTCTTGTAGATGCGGCAAACTGGGAATCAGATATGCAGGTATACATTAAATATGTTCCACTTGGATAGGCAGATGAAGGGCACTCATCTTCCGGTGTCCCCCCTTCACACCGTTTGGCTGTGGAATTAAATTTGGGTTTAGTAGACGGACATTGACATGTTGCCGCAGCAATTGACCATTCGGCTATATTCAAATTTGATGTGTCTCTGATAGGGCATACGCATTTTTTATTTGTATCGTCCCATGTTGACATGCCCCAACATCCACAATCCGATCCCATAAAGTCGGATTGATAACATGCGCACGATGCGTTTGGGTTCTTGTGATCGGCGTTTGGATCTGGGCATGTGCAATCTGGCGGATTTCCCGCGCCATTGTCACATACGCATTGATTACTCTCTTTATGCGTGCCGGCCGGGCATTGACAATTTGAATCCATGTTTGGGTCGGGGCAACTGCAGTTACTGTTCGGGTCACCACCATTTTGACAAATGCACTTATTGGCATCGCTCGGGTCGGGTTTATACGGATCGCGACATGCACATATTCCGGTTGAGGGGTCCTGGGTCATATGACTGCCGACCGGGCATTTACAGTCCGAATCAATATCTAACCTTGGGTCGTTGCATACACATTTATCGCCATCGCGGTGTGAAAGTTTTTTCAGTTTGCATTCACAATTATTTTTAACATCCATATGGGTATCTGGACATCCACAATTGTGTTTTATCAAATCGATTCCGGCATCACATTCCCAACATGCGTAAAATGATTTGTCGGATTTTGACATTGGGTCAATGGTTGGTTCCATCGGACAATTTGCGGGGCAATCGTCGGGGTTAAGGGTTAAATCTTCATTTTCGCACCAACCTTTGAATGTACTGTATTCACGCGTTGGGTGCCATGTGATTTTTGCGCCACGACCGGTCAGATATGATGTCGGGCTTTTGCTTTTTGGTTTCCCATTGTATGTTTCATAATTTATATTGTGTTTTAATACTGATTCCATACGTGAGTAATATTCTTGCTCTGTTTCGAACTTTGGTATGTGATACGATTTTAAATCTTTATACGGTTCATAGCCCGCGGTTGCATTTGCAACACGGTCCACAAATGACAAATCAGCAATCGTTTTTGGAAAATCGGTTTCAGCCACATCGATGGTTTGTGTGGTCATCGCCTGGACCTGTTCTAATTCCGCGGTGCGTTCCGCAACACCGTCAGATTTGGTTTTGGGTTGTGATGTTACAACACCGGTCAATGAAAGCGGTTTGGTTGTTTTGGGTTGTTGAACAACATTAATGCCCGAGAACGAATTGCCGTGGTTTTTTTTATATTCTTTGACCGCATTATCAATATATCCGCCACAAGATGTCGCATAGTTATGCCCAGGCAATTGCGATAATTGAACCATAATTTTGGGTCGGACATCCGATACCTGTAATTTTGAACAATTGTTATTTACCGAACAATACGAATTTACCAACGCGGCAACCGTATTGTTACATGTTTCGGTGTTTAAATCCGGTCCGGTTGCGTAAATTGGTGATGGAAAACGCAGGTTATAAGGGCTGTCGGGTGTCCAAAATGGGTTCGATGAATATTTATTTACCGGTTGAATTTCACCATATTTTGACATAACCGCAGATTGAGAAACACCGCAATATGCGCAGAAAACCGCGACCGACGTGGCAAAAATATATTTTCTTCTGCTCAATTCCCCCATCCTTTTATGGGTTCATTATAACAAAACCGCAATAATAATCAAAGCCAAAATTGCACCAATTATGAAAAAAGGTGCAAATGGAATAAATTTTTGCTTTTTCCGATATGCCCATGCCGCGCCAAACAGGCATGCAAACACTAAACTTATTGCCAAACCGCGCGGACCACACCAAAGCCCCCCAACCGCGATTAACTTTATATCACCCATGCCGATTGGTGTGTCTGATGTTGGATTGCGGTGCGCAATTATGCGGTCAAATATTAACCCGATTACCGCCGCCATGATGTACCCAAATGTCATGCCGATAACACCTGCATCTATGTGATGCGGCCATGGAAAAAATGTCGTAACAATCGCACCAATTATCATTAGTGGAAACAGATAGGCATCCGGTATAATCCGCCGCCGCATGTCTGCCGCCGATATTTTATATGCCAAATAAATTGCCAAACCAATCAATAATATGAATGTCCCATAAAATATGTATAAAAACATTATTTCCCCCTTGCGTTTCGAATCGGTTTTATGATACACTTATATTATCATATAAATTGATTAAGGTTTATAGAAAATGAGTAAGTCTTGGGATAGTGGTGTTTTAAAGAAATTAAAAGCCTTGGTTGGCAAGGGTTTATCAACCGCGGAAATCGGCAAGCGCCTTGGGATTTCCAAGAATGCGGTTGTTGGAAAATTGCATCGTATGGGTTGGAATGCAACCGCAACTGATGCGCCAAAGGAAACTGAAAAAGTGGTGGCGAAGAAAACCGATTCGGCCAAGAAAGTCGCTACTAAAAAGACCGCACCGGTAAAATCGGTTAAATCGGTTAAGGTTTCCAAACCAACTAAGGCAACCAAACCATCAAAACCGGCGGCACGCGCTGCAACCAAAACAAAGGCGAAACCGGTTGCTGCACCCAAAGTGGCAAAGCCAAAGCCAGAGGTTAAAAAGACCGTTGGTCGCGCAATCGCCGGCAAAGGAACCGCCGCAATACATCAGCGCATGGTTGAACATGCATTGGAAATGGCAAACCTTAAACCGAATCAGTGCCGTTGGCCAATTGGGGATCCAGATTCCGAAGGCTTTCATTTCTGTGGAAAACCTGTGTTTGTTGGAAAACCATATTGCTATGAACATTGTAAACAGGCGTATCAGTTCGCGCCACCAAAGAAAAAATAATCTGTATGGGGGCAAAAAGTATGCCGAGAGAGAACAAAGATCTTAAAAAATTGTATGTTGCCGATTACAATATCGCCGGTATCGCGTTTCGTGCCTGGTTCGATGCTAATGACAAGTTGATTTTTGTTGTCGATGAAACAACCGATGAATTTAAGCCAAATGTTTTGTTGGTCATGGATCCACATGATAATCGTAAGTGGGACGATGTTTTGGCAAACGACTATGAAATCGATTTGGAAACTGTGCGTCCTAAGGTTGATAATAAATATCAAAAGTTGGATATAGAATACAGTGGACTGGATATATATGCGCAACTGATTCAAGAATCAGAAGATAAAAAAGACTTAAAAAATGTTGTTGCCGATTTAATAGAATTTCGCGATACCGCTGCGCGTCGGTCGGCCATGGCGCGGTTGGCAACGGCTAATGATATTATTGTCCAATCTACTGATACAATCGAACGCACAGAACGTACTATTTCATCGTTGCGTGATCGTCGACAGACATTGCGCGCGCGACACGCAAAACAAAAAAATAATATTGGTCGCGAACCAACAAAACAATCGGCATCACGGATACTTAGAACCGAGGCGCAATTAGATGCCCTGTCGGAAAAAATGGCGCGTGCCGATAAACGTATAGAAAACGCGCGCCATCGTATTCAGATTGCAACCGAAGATGCCGATGCCGCCCGCGCGTTGCTGGAACGTCGTCGCGATTCGGATGATGATGTGGATTTAGAATTGGTTACCAATAAACCACAATTTACTTTGCCGGCCGCCAAACGCAAAGATGTCGCGCGCCAGAAAGTGCAAGATGTTGAAGAAACCGCGGAAGAAGTGGAACAGTCTGATGATTCTGATGAAGTATCAGACCAAGAAACAGATGATATGCCCTATTTCCCGATTCCAGATTATAACCCAGAACCCCAGGATGATAAAATGGCAGATTCAGAAGAAGTAAAACCATTGTTAGATGAAGATCCAGAAATTTTGGATGATGAAATCGCATTCAAACCGGTGGCGTTTGAAGATATTAAGCCCGCGGCTGTTGATGAACCAAAGCGTCCTTTGTCTCCGTATGTGGCGCATGGGTCTGATACAGATACTATAACGGCGGCAACCGTTGATACAAACAATCCGAAACCGAACGCGGAAACAATAAGTAAAATTCAAGAAAAATCGTTCGAAGAACAAGATGATTTTTCGAAATCCGATTCGTATGAAGAAGAAACAACGGTTACTGAACATGTTGATGAAACGCCGGTTATTGAAACAATTAAATCTGTCGAAAGCCCAGTGCCGGCGGATACTGATACAACAGGGAATACAACAAATGAACAATATGAAAATGTGACCCCTGTGCGCCCTGTGGCACCTGTTACCAATGTGTATAATGGCTCGCGCCCAATTTCACCAATTTCTGGTGGGGTTGCGGTCCAGGCGGTCGGTGAAAAACAACACAAATCTTCAATTGCATATTACATTTTGTTAATAGTGCTGATTGCATTGTCGATATTTACACTGTGGCTTTATCAGCAGAAAAATGGCGCAACTGTTCCGTCAATCATTCCGGCGGTGGAACGTCCTTTTGATAATCCTGAACCCGAACCGGAACCTGTGGTAACACCGGAACCTGAACCGGTCGATTTACCAAAACCAGAGCCGGTAATTGAACCAGAACCTGAACCGGTTGTAACCCCAGAGCCAGAACCGGATGTCCCAATTAAAATAGAATATCCGAACCAAGATGTCTTGCGTGCGGCTGAACCAGATGTGCGTGTTGTTGAATCTGAAGAAAATGTTTTGGAACGTAAACAGGCATATGATGTTGCGCGTGAAGATAAACCAATTTATACACCGGGACCACGTGTTACAAATGTGATTGCACCTGATGTAATATTTGATGATGATGTTATATCGGTGCCTGTGGTGCCGGCGGATTATTCCGATGATGGGGCATATTATGAAGAAGATGCCGCATACCAGGATACCCAAGGCGCATATTACGATACCCAGGCTGGTTATTATGATCAGAATACTGAATACCAAGAATATGTGAACGAATCGGGTGGCTTTGTTCAAGAAGCGCCACGCGAACCGCAAACCACGCGTCATTTGGATATATATGATGGTGGTCAATACAGTGTGGGTTATACCGAAACAACATATTAAAATAAAAAATATCACACAGAAATGTGTGATATTTTTTTATATGTTTTTGTTTTTATTCTTTTTCAATTATGACTATGGCCGCAGAAAAGTTTTCTTGATCTGTGATAGACAGATGAACGCGTGCGGTTATACCGGCCAATTCTTTTAACGCTGCGCGCGCGCCACCGGCAATCATAATTTCGGGATGACCATTGTCGTCATGAACGACAGAAATATCGGAAAAAGCGATATCATCGCCAAACCCCGTACCCAATGCTTTCAAGCATGCCTCACGCGCGGCCCAGAAATTTGCCAAATGCTTTTCCGCATTTGCATTGTCGGCATCTGCGTATTCTAATTCTTTCTTTGTGAAAATGCGTTGCTTTTTAAATGCGGACCAGTCCAGAAAACGTCCCGATTCGACTAAATCTATGCCGATTCCAACAATCATACGATTCCTCCCTTGGATTATATAAAGAAACAGTTTGAACTGATACGGGAATATAGGAACTTTTTGCCGATTCGTGCAAGCATAAAATTACATAAAATATTTTTTTATAAATTTTGTAAAAAAATACTTGCGTTTTATAATCATTATATATTATAATAATTATTGAATCAAAGGAGTCAAAGATGAAAACACACAATCTTTTCATAGCGGCCGGAGTAGTAGCAGCGGCATTGATGGCGGGGGCTTCGGCGAATGCGGCACCATTGCACGGTGGTTCGCATTACACACATGTTTACCAGACCCAGCATTCTCAACCTGCCCCGCGTCCGGCGGCGCATCATGGTGGCGGACATCATCATAGTCATCATGGCGGTGGACATGCGGTTGTTGTAACTCACCCACATCATCACCACCACCATCATCATAATCATACCGCGGGTAATATAATATTGGCGACGGCATTATTGGTGTCTGCATTTATGTAATATTAGTGGTTAGTGGTTAGTACGGGCGTGTTCTGCGCCCGTATTTATGTACAAAAAAATATTTGTTTTTTTAATAATGTTGTTTTAGTATGTTTGGTGTTGTCGGGGCGTAGCTCAGCCTGGTAGAGTACTTGCATGGGGTGCAAGGGGTCGCAGGTTCGATTCCTGTCGCCCCGACCATAAAATTCAAATCGACCAAAAGGTCGATTTTAATTTTATTTTTTTATGATTTTTTATTGCTGGATTTGATACGCGGTCTTAGAAACTGTCTTGTATTATTTTGCCTTTCTTTTTCCGGCCAGTTTTCCACCGCATGGTCTGTTATA
>CACZUL010000018.1 GCA_902784285.1 uncultured Pseudomonadota bacterium
AATATATTGCAGCGGGTTTGACTGAGTATGATATGTTACATGGATACACACAAGATGAAATTGAATATGGTCCGGATCCGACGGCGGTAAATATTATAGATACGAAAAACGAATGTCCGGGTTGGGTATGCAAGGTTGACAATGAAATCGAATCGGTTTATAAGTCAATTGGAATTCGTATAGGGATTCAAGCAAAATTCTAAACTTGATTGGTGTATGTTATGGAAGGTATGAAAAAATTAGTAATTTGTGCAATGTTTGCATTGCTTAGCCCGGTTGCGTGGGCGGCACCATTGACCGCGACCGCATCGGTTAATGTAACCAGTGATACCGCCGCAACGGCCAAAAATATGGCCATGGACGAGGCGCGTCGCCAGGTTGTTGTCGAGGCTCTATCGCCGTACGCCGATGCTTCTGCTTTGCGGGCCGCGGTTAAAAGTGAAAAGTCTGCGGTGTTGACTACATTGATTGAAAGTTCCGGAATCAGCAGCGAGAAACAATCTGATACAACATATTCGGCAAATATAACCATGACGCTTGATAGGAATGCAGCGCGAAACTGGATGGTGTCGCATGGGGTTCATAATTGGTTGGGTGATGGTGATGATGCCGGAAATGAAACGTGGGTTGTTGTATCGCTTAATAACAAATTGTCTGATTGGTCGCGTGTTCGGCGTGCGGCGGCGGATGCAGGGATTGATTTGAATACCAAATCTATAAGTGGAAACGAAATAACTTTTCGTGCGCCGGCGGCGCGGCGTGGTGCGTTAACAATTGCATTGCGTGATGCGGGTTGGCGTTATCAGGATAAAGACGGTATTTTGTATATTTCAAAATAGTTTGATACGGAGGAAAATATGAAAAAACTTTCTGTTTTTATATGCGCGGCATTGGCACCGTTTGGGGCGTTTGCATCTGATGTTGATTTGGAAGGCAAAGAACTGATTTTAAATATTCGGCGAATCGGGGTTGATCTGTCGAAAACCACGGTGCGACATTCAGACGAGTATGATACTTCGCCTATTTCTGCATTAAGTGCCGACAGCCAAGAATTTATCAAGGGTGTGTTTGATACTGCGTTGGAATACAAACATAATCGTTTCAATTGGGATAACAGTTTGTTTATGGAATATGGTCGGACAAAAATAGAACCATATGATGAAGAAACTATTGTTAACGAAAGTGCAGATAAGATTTTGTTGACCAGTAATTTGAATTATGCGTGTTGGGATTTTGATTCCTTTAAATTGGGGCCAATGGCGCGTGCCGCGTATGAAACAGAATTTGTTCCGGCAAATGATACCGATAACCGTTTAAAGGTTCTGCGTGGGATGGCGGGCTTTTCAATATTCGATTCGCCGATTATAAAAGAATTGTATATCGCGGGTGTATACGAATATGACTTTACATACGGCCATGACCAGGTTAGCAAATTGGCGGCTGAATTGGGCTGGCGTTTGGAATATGATATTCGCGAAGGTGTAAAATTTTCGACCAGTGGATATTATCGTGAATACTTGGACTATTCGAAATATGTCGGCACAGATTTGGAACGCGATTTAAGTGTTATTGCGCGTATGGATACAAACCTGTGGGGTGATTTTACATTTGGTCCGTATGTTCAATATCGTCGTGCCAAGGCCCGTGATGCCGAACATTACGGCAGTAATTTTATCATCGGCCTGTCGTTTAATTATATAACCAAGTTCGGGTTGTATTAGTGGTTAGTGTTAGTGGTTAGTGGGAAGTGAGATGAGATATTGCGTCAGACAAATTTTTAACATCTTGAAATTTGGGCGCATGGCGCACGTGTTGATTGTCGCGGTGTTGGGATTTTGTTTTTGCAATAACCTTTTTGCCTGTGGCGAGGGTTGTGATACAGATTCTTGTTGTTCTGCCACGTGTGGACCGACCTGTTATTTAGATACACAATTTAGTTCAGAGTGTGTTTGTGATGAACAACCCGAAGATAATTGCGACCCCGGTGAATATTTGGCGACAAATGGTGCTTGCACCGCATGTCCGGATAAATATCCAAATTCGCCTGGCGGCAATATCGGAATAAATAAGTGTTTTGTCACAAAACAATGCGGCAGTGCGCTTTGTCAATTATATTACAATGGAACCCAACATTGTGATATTGCGTATCTTGAATATGATAACGCCGGAACACTGCGGTGCAAGTCTGGTCCGAAAGATTGCCACGATTTTAATTTCACAAATAATTTTGATGCAAATGTGACAAATCCGGTCAGTATGACCTGGCAAAAAACTAATCAAGTGGGCCAGGCAACTTGGTATGCACTTTCTGGTGGATGGAATGTTGAGAATTGTAGGCTTCAAAAAGATGCGGTTTCTATTACTGGTTCGAAAAATTGTAATGGAACAATTTGGCGTTCGTGGGCCGAAGCGGTATGGAACGCGGACGCGGGACACTATGATATAAACTATACAGGTGATGATAGGTATTATTGTACGCAATGCGTAGAGGGTAAAATGCCAACAATTGTGAGTGCGCCAGATGGTCAGGCGGGGTATGGTTGTGTTTGGAATGAATCTGGTGGCGGTTCGTATGTCGCGTGTGCGTGCACGGATGTCGAAGTTGGGTATTATTCTGCGGGGTGTGATTTCAATTCGGATTATCCGTTATCTTCACTGACACTGCCGGCCGGTGCCGCGATGTGTCATCAACAATGTCCGGAAAATATGACCACACTTAATCCTGGCGCATCTGGGGTGAATGATTGCGTCCCAGACGGCAGTGGCCTGTATTCGGATTTAACGGGGTGGTTTAGGTTAGGTTCCACTAGGTGTGAATAATTTGACTATTTCACGACACTGAAATTTATTTGGGTTGTGATACCGGCACGATCGGTTGCCCGTAATATGTGGTCGCCCATCGGAACATTATATTCCAATGTTTCGCCGCTTTTGGTCGAGCCCAATGTTTTATCGTCCAAGAACCAAAATATTTTATCGTCTGCGCTGGTTGCCAATCCCATAAATCCAATCGGTTCAAAATCTTTGTTTGATGTGATGACTATTTTTGTGTCAGCCGTTGGAAACACAACAATTGGGGCGGCACCGTCGTCGGGAATATCGTTTATATCACATTCGCGCATAAATGCAGGCGCGGTTTTACGGCGCACACCCGCACGACGGAACATATCGATATATTCTGCATCCCAAAATTCATAAATTGCCATGTGGGTTGTCTTTGGGTCGGGTGCGCACGCGCGCAGACCTGTTTTGTTATCTATGGGAATTTGACGATGAATGCGGTTGCGGGTAATCGGGGATTTGCCCGGAATAAAATAAGACATCGTTTTTTGTGGGCAAAATTCGCCGGCGATGTCGCCACCAATTTCACACATTTCCACCTTGATAATATTCATATCTTCGCGCAGAAAATTATTGTTCTGAATTGGGGTGTCGGTGCCGTTATAGTATTCGCCGACTGCGTTCGCCAAAGCAAAGTATATTGGTGCGGCGGCGCGTGCGCCACTGAACGCGTTATTCGGCGTGCCGTCAAAATTGCCAACCCAAACAACCAAAACAAAATCGCCAAATATGCCCGCCGTCCACGCATCACGATATGACGAAGATGTCCCGGTTTTCCAATAGTGTCTGATTTTTTGCGTTTTTGTTTTTGTAAATGGAATATGTTTGGTCGGAATCGATTGGTGCGATAACATGTCCAGCGTTAGGAAAAAAGCCTCGGGCGAAAGCAGGGTGTTTATAACTTCATCCGGTGTATCTATTTGTGTGCGGGTTTTCCGGTGTGTGCCAAGGTTCGCCATTGTCGCATAAATATTTGCCAATTCCCACATTGAAACTTCGGCCCCACCCAGCGCGATTGAAATTCCATAATGTTCGGGTGATTGTAAATTTGCAACGCCGGCATCATTTAATAATTTATGAAATTTTCCAACCCCGATTTCGCGTAGTAAATTTATTGCCGGGATGTTTCGTGAATGGGTTAACGCATCGCGGGCAAGGACAGGGCCATAAAACTCGCTGTCTGAATTTTCGGGCGCATAGACACCAAAGTTCACACGCGCATCGCGTAATAAACTCATACCGTGTATCAGACCTGTATCAACGGCGTTCGCGTAAATAAGGGGTTTTAATGTTGAACCGGGACTGCGCCGTGCGCGAACACCGTCGTTTTCGCCGAAAATGTCGCGATTAAAATAATTTCCGGAACCGATATAGGCCAATGTTTCCATCGTTTTATAGTTTATTAGAATTGCCGCCGCATTTGTGATACCTATATTGCGGCGGGCATTTATTTCCGCCGTCAATGCGCGTTCCAATTTTTGTTGCAGTTTTAAATCAAGGGTGGTGTTAATTTCAGATTTTTTTATTTTTTGTGTATTCATAAAATCGGTAAAGTGCGGTGCTAAAAAGGGCAGATCGGAAATTTTATTGACCGCCAAAGGCATGGTTGCAAATATGCGCAATTTTTCGTCTGTGCCGTATTCAGAAATCCATTGCTCAACCAAGTACCCACGCATATTTTCAATGTTTTTAATTCCACGTTCTGTATTCAAACCGCGTTTTGTGGGGTTTTGCGGAACCGTTGCCAATGTTATGGATTCTATTTTGCCAAGGTCGCGCGCGTGCCGGCCAAAATATATCGTAGATGCCGCCCCAATACCTTCGATGTTTCCGCCATACGGTGCCAGGTTCAGGTATGCTTCGATAATTTCGTCTTTGGAATGGAACATGTCAATATAAATCGCCGCCGCAATTTGCAACATTTTCCCGCCAAAGGTTTTGCTGTTCAAATCGTATTTTATACGCGCCAGTTGCATTGTAATCGTTGATGCCCCAACGGGGTGTGGCACACCTGAGATATATTGTCGTGATGCACGCAACATAGATACTGGGTTAATGCCGGGGTGATGATAGAAATGTTTGTCTTCGTATAAAACAACCGCGTTTACTATGTGCGGGCTTATTTCCGAAAGCGGGGTATAAATTCTGTATTTATCGTCCGCCGAAAGTGTGAGTCTTAACAAGTTTCCGTTACGATCATAATATGCACGTGAAAAAGATACTCCATCCAATAATGGCGCAGTAAAAAACAATCGGATAATCAACCAAATGACGAAAATAACGCCAAATATAATTCCAATTCTTTTTAAAAATCGTTTAGTCTTTGGCATTTGATACGTTGAATTTGCCGGTGTCTGTTGTCGCACGAATTTCCGAATTGTACATATCCATTGCTGTTATCGGTGGAACTGTAAATTCGCCCGCCACAGACAATTGAACACGATATTTAAATGTTGTTGGGTTGCGTGAAAGAGTGGTGTATATTAACACGCGATCTTCGCGAATTTCATTGTGTATCATATCACCGGAAACAGAATCCGAAATTGGGATAAATCCGCCTGGTAATAAATCGGCAATAACCGCATTATCAACATTTTGAGTGCCGCCACGTGTGCGTGCGGTAATTTTCACATCCAATATGTCGCCAATTTCTGCGGATGTAACACGCTCGCCATTCGCGTTATAGTATTCACGCGTAACATCAATACCATTTGATTCGGACACAACTGTTTTTGGAAAACCTGTGGTTACAAGCGTATAAAAAGCAGTGTCCTTTGATTTGCAGGTTTCGCAATTTATGCGCAATTTATCGATTCCGTTTGGAACACTAACAATAATCGTTCCTGCATCCGCGGTTTGTTCCAATTTCTTATCATCGGCGAAAACAGATATTACATCGTTACTTAAAGCGTCCGCCCCAGGAATATTTGCCGTTCCTATAACTATGGCCGCCGCAGTAAAGGAATCATAGTTACCACGATTGATATAGTTTTGTATGTTTTTTGTCGCGCGTTCTGGAACCATGTCAAAATAATTGCGCGCGATAAAAGTATAAGTCGCATCGGCCGCGGTTGCACCGGCAAATTGACCGTCATACATATCTTTTCCTGATTTATATTTTGAAATCAGGTTAAACGATTTGTCCGTCTGTTTTAACATTTTGTACGAAGCGGCGATATATGCGCCGATAATCGTTTCGTCCCAATCTTTGACGTTCTCGTTCAGGTATTCTTCTAATAAATCAATATAACTGGTTGTAACATAGTCGTTCAAACTTAAAGTATATATTGTAAATGCCTTGGCATGAGCATCCGCAACAGATGTTGTGTGTAATCCCGCATAGGTGCGCAGAAAATCGATCCCGCGTGAGAACATCGATTGCGGAACATTAAAACCAGCGCGCCGCGCAAGGCTTAAAAAGTTCAAAGTATATGCCGTAAGGTATGCCGTTGTTGGGTTTGTTTCGTTATCCGTGTGGGCGATACCATCCGACCACATACCAAATGAACCGTCGCCATTTTGACGATTTGATAATGTTTGAATCGCCTTGTTAATTATGGAGGTGGAATCTGTGCGATTAGTTCCGAATAATTTGTCTTCGGGGGCAATTACATAGGGTAATGTGCGTGATACCAATTGTTCGGTACAATCGAATTCATAGTGTTTTAAATACATGAACATCGGACGCGCCAAAATAGATAAAGATTTCGAGATATAAAGAGTATTTGAATATTCGGCATTATACATAATGTTGTCAGTAATTTTTAGGCTTGTTTTACCAGAATCCAAAATTCCTGTTTTTATATCTGTGCGGAACATGGTCGCCGGACGAATGGACAATTCGTGTACGGCACGACGCGATGCGACCGAATGATTTTTGTCATCAAACAATGTTGTTGATACATCCAATGTCCCTGTTCCTGGGGTGTCGGCCGCCGTTACGTTAAATGTCCACAATCTTTCCGTGTTTTCAGGCAGACTTATTATTCCAGATGATTTTTCAATTGGTAACAATTTGCCCGTCGATGTTACATCGTTTCGCGCCGTTGCGGCATTACCCGATTCATTGGCCAGGTTTGATATGATTGTGTTTACAGTAAATTTATCATTTGGCGCGACAACCAATGGTGCCGATACTGAAATAATTACCGGTGATTGTACACGAACATCGGTCGCGACCGCGCCTACACGTCCCGGTGCGGCGGCAACAGCATAAACACTGACCCCGCCATTGAAATATTCGGGAATATCAAAGTTTATCGTTTTGGCGGTGTTCGCGGTTGTGTTTATTATCCCAGAATAAAACGCAACCGGTGGTAATGTTTTGCGCCCAAATGGGTTGGTAAGTGGCGTATCAATACCACCTTCGTCAGAATAATCACTGCCCCCGATTTTTGCGACTTCGCGCAGAACATTATATTCAGGTAATAACAACGATAATATTTGATATGTTTCAACTTGGAGTGCGGCCTTTTGGAAGAAATGTTTTAATGGATTTGGAATGGAATAATTTGCAACCTGTAAAATTCCGGTGTTTACCGCGAACAGCATTATACGCGCATCCGTGTCAGTTGTGATTTCAATTGGCAATTTATTATCACGAACGGTTTTGGGTGTGTCCAGTTTTACATTTATTTTATGTTTGTCGATACTGGTCGAAAACGGGGCAACCGCGTATGTATATGGTGTTGTAAATATATCACGACTGTTGATATCACGGACGAACGAAACATTTACATAACCTGTACCTTCAAAATCTGCGGGCAGGGTAATTTTCTGGGTTGACGATGTTGTGTTTGTGGTAAACCATTTATGAGCATAAACCCGGTCGCGCTCAATGGTAATAAGACCCGTGCCGGCATAAGGGGCGATAACACCGATGTTGATAGATTCTCCGGGTTTATACGAAGAAGCATCCAGTTTAATTTGTAATTCGGCATGCGAATCTTCGCGCAGTTCGATATTTTCATCTGCGGCGACAAAGTATTCTATATTTGCCAAAATATTTTCGTTTGAATCCAGTAACTGAACATAAAATGTGCCACCATTTGATGTATTCAATTTTATTTCAGAACCATTTTTAGATACAGATATTTGCGATTGGGCAATGATAACATCATGTGATATTGTCTGGTATTTATAGTGATTATCGTAATCTTTTAACAAACTTGTCAAATTTTCGCGTTTTATCAATTTCATAGTGATATCATCAGCATCAACCGCGTGGCCAGATGCATCTAATACTATCAATTTTACCTTGGATTCAGAATTACGATGCATATAGTTCAAATCTGAATCAGATTTATATCCAATAAGTTGTTTAAGGTTTGATACACGTGAATTCAAAATTGTTTGGATGCTTTTGCCATCGCCGGCTTCGAATCCATTTATGGCCAGGTTCAACATGTATGTTCCAATTGGAATTTCGCGATCAAATTTTATATCAATCGTGGCATTGCCGTTTTCGTCTGTTCGTACATCCGATGGGTCAACGGTGAATGTTTGGGCCGTACGCGCCGCACCCCCGGCCAGACCTGTTTTAGAATTAAAGTTTGATGTAAATTTGTAACCACGATAGTCATCAAATGTAAAATCTATCGGTCGCAGTGTTGCATGCGCAGATATGCGACGGTCTGTTGCCGGCGTCCCGTACAGGTTATTCAACGATACGTTCGCAGTTAAATTATTGGGCGAAATCCATCCTGATTCAGATGTATTGTTAATTGCTGCGATAATTTTCATTGTGTCAGGAACAAATTCTTGCACTTCAAAATTTCCGGTTCCAATTGTGTCTTGGATATGCCCCCGACCATTAAGTGTGTATATGGCGACTTCATAGCGCCCAAGCGGGGCATCAGTCGAAAGTTTGTGGGTAATGTCAATCATACCATCTGTGGACAAAGATACCTTTTTATCCAAAATTGTTCGGCCACGCGTATCGGTGATTTCCAACTTTACCGGAATTTCAGACATCGGTGAAAAGGTCTTGTTTTCAACAATTGCGCCGATTGTTACGGTTTCACCCGGACGATAAATTCCGCGATCGGAAAATATAAATGATTTCAAAGGAGTATCCATCATGGCATATGTGCCACCAATATCAAATTTAGAATATTCGGCAGATTGTGCCATGTCTGCATAATATGGAATAAATGAAACATCGGAACCATGGCGGGCAACAATCGCCACAGGTTCTTTTTCGTTTCTGTATTCGTCATGGGCCAAACGTGGAATATCAGCGCGCCCATCGGCATCGGTTACACCCGCCCAAATTGGATAGCCATTGCGTCCCAAAACCGTTACATCGATTTCAGATGCGGGTTTACCATCGGAAAGATATGACACGAATACCACCGATGATTGGTCAAGGTTAATTTTACGAATAATGCCCAGGTTGGTAAGTAATATCAAACGGGCATCGCCGTATTCGGCTGCATTTTTTGTCGCGCCTGTTTTGACTATAAATATGCCTGTTTTATCGGAATATGTGCGATCCAAATATTCCCCAAGATTCAGGGCGGCATAATTTACGCGATTCTTTGCGGTATCTGAAAATGGGATTCTTTTTTGAAATACACTGGACATATCATAGACATCAAAAATCCATGGCGCGCGGAATTCCAAATCCGAGAATAAATTATATGTTTGTGTAATAAGATGATTTATTGAATCTGATTCAATTTTATACAAATTTACATAGGCTGCATCAACCCCACCACGTGCAACAATCGCCAATTTTTTATCGCCGGCCAAAGACAATAATGCACCACCGCCCATAATTTTTACACTGCGTTCTGGGTATGCGACTGGCATAACGCGATTTATACCATTTTTGGTTACAAATCCATTGGTCGAGTGTATATCTGGTTTGATTGTTACATATAAATAACGCGGCGCATTGTCAGAAACATCATAAGAAAACGCATATTGATATGTTCCCGCCGGATTTACAAAATTCGCCCGGGTTAATTTAATCTTTTCAGATTTTTTTATAACATCGGCGGTTATTTCATCATTTGCCCATGTGTGAGATTCTTCGGTATTTTCGTCACTATCGGCATTGCGGGGCAAAAGGTATGCTTCGATATATTTATTCCAATCTGTTTTGTCTGCGGCGGCCGATGTCATATCAACAAGTATTAACTGTTGTGGGTTCCCATATTTATCATCCGCAGTAATTGTGGAAACATCCGATATTTTAAAGAAGTTGTCAATGGAATCAATTGTTGCACTGGCCGTGATTTTCTTGGTGCGAGAATTGCTATCGGCATCATCTATGCGGTTCAGTTTGAATCGTAATGTGCGTGAATTATCGGTAATTTCTATTGGGTCGGTGCGGATAATCGCAGTGCGCATATATCGGTCTATTTTTACATCGAAACTTAATCGTTGTCCACCAAGCCGCATTGAAACTTTGTCTGCAAAATCGCGGGTTTGAATTGGATAATTAAAAGATATTACCGCGACACCAACAACCGCGCGTTCTCCGTCCGGTGCGGGATATATGTTAAACAGGTCTGTCTTGGCGGTAATAGGCGCGGTTTTAAAAGATATACGGCGCGTGTTTGGACGAACTTCGCGCGAAAATAACTTTTCGCCAAGTTTCACATTGAATTTAGTATCTGATGGCCAATCCGCATCAGGGGTAAATACAATCTCGTATGGATTTGAAAATGCCCACTTTCCACGAATTGCGGGTGAAATTTTGATGTTCTGGGCCAATTCAGACCTTGAAATATTCGTGTTAAAAGCAGGGGCACCCGGGCCAGAAACATAATCATACGAAATGCGCAGTGGGTCCGCCGGGGCAATATCGCGATTGTTATTTGTGTCCGGGGCATCGTTCAGCAATACAATGGATTTGTCGTCTGTAAAGTGCGCGGCAATCGGTGTTTCAACCGACAAGTTCATCTTGGTAATATTGGCATTTCTTGATGAATACCAATAAATTCCCAAACCAACAAACACAACCGCCGCAACGATAATACCCAAAATTTTTACTGTGCGGGATGCCCAAAGCCCAGTTTTTCGCAACATAGATAGATTCTCCGTTCCTGTATGATTTCTTATATTAGAATATAAATATTAAAACACAAGTTTTTTGTTCGGAAAATTGTCGGAATAAAATATCAAAAAATACTTGCTTTTTTTAATTTTTTGTCATATTATGCGGGCACGTGCCAAAAATGGTGCGAAGAACACAACCACCGTGGGAATTTCTGTCCGCAAATGCGGTTTTCATCCCCGGGTGGCGAGGATAACAACAGAAATAAAAGGATATATCATGGCATTGCCAACTTTTACTATGCAACAATTGATGGAGGCCGGCGTTCATTTTGGACACCACACTCGTCGTTGGAACCCGTTAATGACACCTTATGTTTATGGCGTCAAAGATAAAATTCATATTATCAATTTGAATAAAACTGCACCGCTGTTGCACCGCGCATTGGTCGCACTGGAGGCGATTGCCGCCGCCGGTGGTAAGGTTTTATTTGTCGCAACCAAACACCAGGCCAAAGACATTGTCAAAGATGCAGCCGAACGTTGTGGACAATTCTATGTGAACAACCGTTGGTTGGGTGGTATGTTGACCAATTGGACAACCGTTTCACAATCTATTCGCCGTCTGAAGAAAATGGAGGCCGATATTGAAAACGCCGATAAATTGGGCCTTACCAAGAAAGAAGTCGGTGTTATGACCAAAGAAGTTGCAAAACTGCGCGACATTTTCGGTGGTATTTTGGATATGCACGGTGTGCCCCAGGTTATGATTGTTATTGACGTTCCGCGCGAAATGAACGCGGTGCGTGAAGCGAAAAACTTGGACATTCCGACAATCGCAATTTGTGATACAAACGCGAATCCGGAAATGGTTGACTATCCGGTGCCGGGTAATGATGACGCGGCGCGCGCGACACAATTGTATTGCGATTTGTTCGTAGATGCAATTTTGTCAGGTATCGAAAAACGCCTTGGCGGTGCGGCCGGTAAAAAGGTCGAATCAAACATGGCCGATGAACAGGATGCATTGGAAGATGAAATCAAAGATAAAGAAATGAAGCAGAAATCTAAAACATCCGCTTCCCGTGCAGAACGTCGTGAAAAAATGGCGGACAAGGCAGAAAAGGCCGATAAATAATCTTTAATAATATATGTGGGCGCGAACCCGTGCCCACACAACAAATTCAGAAAAGGGGGAAATTATGGCAGAAGTTACCGCAAAATTGATTCAAGAACTGCGTGAAAAAACATCCGCAGGTATGATGGATTGCAAAAAGGCGTTAATTGAAAATAATGGCGATATTAATGCGGCGGCCGATTGGTTGCGCCAAAAAGGTATTGTCAAGGCGGCATCCAAGGCCGGTCGTGTTGCGGCATCGGGTTTGGTTACTGTTGTAAAATGCGACAATATGGGTTGTGTTGTTGAATTGAACGCCGAAACAGACTTCGTTGCGAAAAATGATAAATTCCAAAAATTGGTTGCCGATGTTGCAAACAAAGCGTTGGAATTGTCGGGCGATTTTGATGCGACATTGGCCGCGGTCAAAGAGGACATCGCATCTACGATTGCGACAATCGGTGAAAATATGAACCTGCGCCGTATCGCAAAAGTTTCCGGTCAACACATTTTCAGTTATATTCACAATGCTTTGGTTCCGGGTATGGGTCAAATTGGTGTTGCGGTCGCAATTGATGGCGATTCTGACAAGATTGCCGAAATTGGTCCGAAAATCGCAATGCACATTGCGGCAAACAAGCCGGAATTTATGACAATTGCCGATGTTGATCCGGCGGCGGTTGAACGCGAGAAAAAAGTGTTCATCGAATCGGGTGCAACGGCGGGCAAACCGGAAAACATCGTTGAAAAGATGGTAAATGGCCGTTTACAGAAATACTATGCGGAATCGGTGTTGGAAGAACAGCCGTTCGTTATGGACCCATCCAAATCTGTGAAACAGGTTGTGAGTGAAGCCGGCGGAAAATTGGCGGGATTTGCGTATTTCGTCCTTGGTGAAGGTATTGAAAAACGCAATGACAATTTGGCGGACGAAGTCGCAAAAATGTTGAAATAGCCTGCCGCGGCACCGCACAAGGTCTCGGCGCAGCGATAGCGCAGACGGATGCGGTGACGGGTGGTTAGTGGATAGTGTAAAGTGGTTAGTAAAAACGGGCGTAGTTTGCGCCCGTTTTTGTACTTTTTAATTGAATATCGCGCGGATTCTGATAAAATCATTCTGTTATATATACGCAAGGGATTATAAAATGACACAGAAATTATTTGATATGTTAAATGAACGTGGCTTCGTCAAAGATATGACGCACCCGGAACAAATTAAAGAATTATTAAACGGGGATAAAAAAATTACATTTTACTTGGGAATTGACCCAACGGCGGATAGTTTGCATATAGGACATTTCTTTGCATTGCGTATGTTTAGACATTTGCAAAACGCCGGACATCGGGGAATTTTGTTGATTGGTGGGGCAACATCTATGGTTGGCGATCCGACCGGTAAATCTGATATGCGTAAAATGCTTACACGGGACCAGGTGGAACATAATTTGAACGAGGTTAAAACATTGGCGCGTCATTTTGTTTTGCCGGATACGGAAATTGTGAACAATGCCGACTGGATGAATAAATTTACCTATGTTGATTTTATGCGCGCTGTTTGTGTTCACTTTAATGTTAGTGTCATGTTGGCCAGTGAAGCATATGCGCGTCGTCGCGAAAATGGCGGACTAACTTTTCTTGAAATGGGTTATATGCCGATGCAGGCGTATGACTTTGTCCATTTGCATAATGAATATGGTTGTGTTTTGGAAATCGGGGGCAGTGACCAATGGGGCAATATTGTTGCCGGTACAGAATTATTCCGCAAAATGAACATTGAAAACGGAAATGAAAAGTCTGAAATCTATGGCTTGACCTCACCATTGTTAATGACCGCAGATGGTAAAAAGATGGGCAAAACGGAAAAGGGTACGTTGTGGGTTGCTCGCGATAAAACAACGCCATTTGATTTTTACCAGTATTTCTATAATACGGCGGACGAAAATACAGAGATGTTGTTGGCGCTGTTCACGGATATTCCGATGGATGAAATTCGCGAAATGTGCAAATCTGATATTATCGCGGCGAAAAAACGCATGGCGTTTGAGATTACTAAATTGATACACGGACCAGAATTGGCCCAGTCTGCGGTTGATACGGCGGCGGCGCTGTTTGGCGGCGGTAAAAATGATGCCGATGCGCCAAGTGTCGAAATTAAAATGCCGGAACCGATGGGTGCGGTCGATTTCTTGGTTGCAACGGGGATGTTTGAATCTAAATCTGATGCGCGCCGTATGATAGAGCAAGGTGGTATTCAAATCGACGGTGAAAAAATTACTGATTGGCGTGCGACCATTGCACCGAAAAATGAATTTATGGTTCAACGTGGCAAGAAAACTTTCATGCGGGTAATTGTAAAATAATGTTAAAATTTGTTTTGGCTTTGGCGATTTTGTGCGGAGGGGCAAATTCGGTTTTTGCCGCCGGGGCCACAAGCGAATTGGATAAAATTCAAACACAAATCCGCCAAACCGAACAGAAAAACAAGCAATTGGAACAACAGGTTAAAACATCTGACCGTGATGTCGCCAAAACCAAGAAGCAGTTGGTAACCGCGGCAGATAAAGTTTCTTCGTTGGAAGAACTGCGTGGTGCGTTGGTGAAAAAAATTGCGGAATTGGATGAACGGCGTGATGCATTGGCCACGGAATTGGAAAAAAATCGGGCGCGCGTGTCGGATGCGGCGGCGGGGATGCTGTTTATTGCGGCAAACCCAAGTTTCGATTCTGATAATATGCATGAATTTGTTTTGACTTCGGCGGTGTTGGCCGGAATGTCGGACAGTTTCGATGAACAAATTGTTGATGCCGGGGAAAAAATCGCAGAATTGGACAAGATTCTTAATGAGCGCGCAATCGAAAAAGAAAAACTGGACCGCACCGCGAAAAAATATACTGACGAGAAAAATTTACTGGACAAATTGCTGCGGCGGCGTTCGGCGCAAAATGAAAAACTGCGCAGTGAACATATGGCAACGCAACAGAAACTGCGCGAATTGTCGGCACGCGCGAAAAGTATTTCAGAATTGTCCGCCGGCGTAGGGAGTTCGGAAATGTCTTCGGATGCACATTTTTCAATTCGTAAGTTGAACCAGCCCGTGCGTGGTCGCGTTATTGTCCACTTTGGCGAAAAGACCGCGTTGGGGTTAAAATCGGATGGTTGGCGCATAAGGACGGGTTCGGATGCGCTGGTTACCGCACCGGCGGATGGCGTTGTAAAATTCGCCGACAGTTTCAAAGGTTTCGGCCGCGTGATAATTATTTCGCATAAAAATGGGTATAATACTGTTATGACAAACCTTGGACAAATTGATGTCGTCGTGGGGCAGGAAGTTCTGGGCGGGGAACCCGTTGGGCGTATGAACCCGAATAAACCGGAAATGTACCTGGAAGTGCGGCGCGGCGATAAAGCCATCGATCCGGCGCGTCTGTTCAAAGAAAATTAAATTTTATTTGACAAAATATTATTTTTGTATTATATTATTAGTTATAAATTAGGAAAAATTATGATTAAACACGGACGCGAAAGTTTGGTTAGAATTGAAGGTGGCAAATATGTTTACAAGGAACCTTTGCCAAAACGCACTTTATTGCAAAAGCGCGACTGGTTGGCGCGTCAGCATAATGCGGCGGCGACCGTGCAGAAA
>CACZUL010000019.1 GCA_902784285.1 uncultured Pseudomonadota bacterium
AGTTTATATGACAAACCCATATCGTCATATAACAAACCAAATGACGCACCGCCCCCGACACCATCGGCAACGGACATCATATCTGTATAAATACTGGTATAAACCGCGCCATCCGTTTGCCCCAAAACCCGTGCGCCAAATTTATATTTATTTCCATCCATATCTGTATCAACATTTACATTTAATCCGGCACGCGCCGCAACATCCATATTTGTATCATTTAAGACAGATGCATAATCCATACGCGCGCCAATGAACGGAATCAATTTTATTTCTTGACCCACAACATATACCAAACCCGCATCGGCCGTTCCCATACCGCCAATGCCATTTACATTTTGAACCATCCGCACACCATCAAACGCGTTTACATCATCAAACTTGGCATACGACATTGTTCCAAACGCCCGCAAATAAAAATCATCATCCACATAACGAACGCCAATATTTCCACCGTATAGGACACCAGAATATTCATCATAATCACCATTATATTTTAAACTGCCACCATTAAGACCGACCGTACCAACGGTATTCGGGGCAATTTTACCTGTAACATTTGCCGCTCCGCCAATAAATCGAAAATCATCTGAGGCAATATAAAACGGCCGTGCAATAAATCCGAACTTGATGTCATCTATCGCCATTGAATCATAGAATGTATTTATCGTCCGCGGCGCATCCATAAGTTTAATTGGATTTGTACGCACAGATTTTGACAATATATCATTTAAAGTCCGTCTATCCGGTGCCCGATCCAATGCATTCAACAATTTATCATTTGGGTTTTTATCACGCAAATCTTCCAAATAATTTCCTAAATTTTCGTCCGGCATAATTTCAGAATAATCTGTCCACCGCACAACCAACAGATATAAATCAGGCCCGCGCCAATCCACTGTTACATCATACATAGGATCAATATCAACTTTTTGAACAAACGGTGTTCCAACTATGCCCTTGATTAAAGGTTTTGATAAATCGCTTGGTAATCCCTTTATATAGAAAGTCGTGCTATTAGTTACATTTATTGCGATATTGTTTTCGGGCAGATTTGTATCTATTATAAATCCGGCTTTTTCCACATTAACAACACTTGCCCCTGATATTAAGTCTAAAAAATCCGCCATATTCAAAATATCGGTGGTATTAACATTTACCTTATATCCATACAAATTATATATTTTATGGGCATTATCAAGACCAGTTATATACTGAATTATCTCTGAATTACCAGATATATCAAACAATGAATTTATTTGTCCATAATTTGTAAAATTGATACCGAAACCATTTGTATGTATCGTTCCATTTAAAATTCCGTAATTGTCTATTGTTACAGATTCATTTATATAAATATCATCATTTATCACTTCATTTGAATTAAATTGCCGATTTCCGTTAATTTCTAACCCCAAACAAACCATGGGAAAAATGCCAGCACCAACAAATAGCCCGTATATAATATTCTTCATTTGCTGATATATTAACATACAGGATTTTTATCTTAAAGCAAAAAATTCAATTAAAAAAAGGGCGCAAATTTGCGCCCACAATCAAACAAGCCCAATTTAGTTTGCCGGATAAATTCTGCCCCATGCCGCTTTGTATCCACCATCGCGGGTCAACACAATCTTGGCATTGTTCAAATCAGCACAATTCAAACCGCGAACATTATATGTTTGTGTTAAACGTCCCGGTTCGTCGATACTCAACATTGGTAATTTAACATTCAAACATTTCGAAGCACAGCAACTGGCATCAGCGCAATTTCCGCACGGATATATTTTTACCATATATTCTTTACCCGGTCGCAGGTCTGTAACATCTACCATCATCTTTACCCCATTATCAGTTTGAGCAAATTTTATGTATCCCATTTCTGATGTACCGCCACGCCTGCTGCGCGTATGCATTTTGGCCTTCATAACATTTGCCATTGGAACTTCGGCAATTATGGTCTCACTGGCTTCATACACCACAACTTCTTGAGGTTGTGCCGCATTACGATGTCCGTGATGTTTCTGCGTATGATGATGTCCACCACAAGTGGTGCTGCATCCAGCCAATATGACCGCTGCGACAATTGATAATGTAAATGTTGTCATTTTTGTAAATATTTGTTTCATTTTTTTCTCCTTGGTTACGAAAAAATTATATTATAAACATACCGATTTTTCGTCAGGTATGATTCCCTAAAAAACGCATAAAAAAGACCCCGACAAATCGAGGTCTAACAACATTTGATTGATTTGGCAGAATCATTAGAACATATATCTGATACCAATATCGCCACCAAAATTATGCAGGCCAGAATTAACATCAACATATGTATAACGGAATGCCATATCAACGGCGAATACACGCCAATCAAACGTCATACCCAATGTCCCCATTGCGGAAAAACGTGTTTGGTCGTGGTCAAATACAGGTTCTCCTGGGACACTGCGTGAAACATCGGCGAATGCAATACCGGCACCAACACCCACGAACGGACGAATCATTTGATAATCACCCAAATCCATATACGCGTTCATTAACAAGGTCTGCAATTTTGTATCAACTTTGATACTGGTCGGTGTTCCGAATGTAGCATCATCTTTGGTCTTGGTGAACATAGACCATTCGATTTCGGTTCTCGCCTTGTTGCACCACATTGCCAACCCAAGTGCGGCCCGGCCATGCAGTTCTTCATCGGTCAAAGATTCTTTTACACCGTTATATTTATAATTATGATTTGTATAACCCGCGCCGACACGTAATGCCATATACGGATTTATTGAATCCCAAAAACCTTCGTTTTGGTGATGTTGACCGGCCATCGCAGGACATGCAACAACCGCCGCCAAAACAGGAATCGCAACTTTTTTCATTTTTTCTCCTTTTTTTGTTGTTCCCAAGGGTGCGTTGGCACTCTTTGACAATTAAATCTTACCATGCGGATATTAAAGTTTATATAGGTATGGATACCTTTCTAATACGCGGATTCCGACGCATACGATAAAAACTTGCTTTTTTTCAAAAAGAGTATATAATTTGCGAGTCCAAGCGACCCATGGGTGCATAGCTCAGTTGGTAGAGCAACTGACTCTTAATCAGTGGGTCTGGGGTTCGAGTCCCCATGCGCCCACCAAAAATTGTTAGCCCATGCAATAAAGCATGGGCTTAAAATTTTTGAGTGTCTCGCCGTATGAACGAAGACAGGCATTAATATTTTTCACATATCTTTTGCCATATCTTTTGCATGTGCAACGCCGCCTCCGAACCTGCCAATGGCCAAAACACTAGTTTTCAAATTTGCTAAATTCATTTCCGCCAATATTTTGGCCTTTGTTGCTTCGGCCAGTTGTGTTTCAAGTTTTTGTATCTTCTCTAACAAATCTTTAATTGTTGGTTCTGTCGCTTTGGGTTCAAGCGCCTCGGTCGCCATTTGACGCATAATCATCTCATAATTATCTGGATATCTCAAACTTTGTACTTCATATTCCAAAGAAGTCCGTATACCTTCTTTATCATCTTTGGTTGAAATCTTGGTACCAAATTTTTCATCATTCCATTGATTTTCTTCGTCATGTTTAAATTTATTTATCTTTTCTATGATTGGTATATATGGTTGATTGTCTTTATTGGGGGTACTCCAGTATTGAACAAGAATCTGCGGATCTACCTTATCAAGTAATTTATGATATATGCTGAAAAATATTTTTGCGTCATCGCATTCATCAGTAATAATCCATGGACCAGATTCTTTTGGATCCGCATTCACCATATGTGCTTTTTTTACAGATTTTAAAACTTTCTTATCTTCAATTTCGTTTAATATATCTTCAAATTTTTTATCGCCGCTCATATATTTTAAAAGTCGGTATAAATCACGCAGAAAGTGTTTACCTAGAACAGAATCCGAGTTTTCCTTGGCGTATCTTATCTCGTCGTACAATTTTTTTACATAATTGTCAGCAATAATTATATGAAGATCATCTCTTCTATCAACTTCTCGCCCTTCCAATATTTGTAAAAATATTTTTTTAACATCCAGACCTGTATTTTCAGACATCAACACATTTGCCATGTCTTTTACTGATAAATATCTCATTTGTGGCATACTCATTCCTTTTGTTTTTTGTTTTTACTTCACTTTTTCAAATAATTTGTTGGATTGTATGACTTGGTTCCTTTGCGGATTTCAAAGTGCAATTGCGGTTTGGTAACCTTACCAGTTTGACCCACGGTCCCAATTTTTTGTCCGACCGAAACACGCACACCACGCCGCACCGCCATAGAATTCAAATGCGCATAAACCGTCATCCAACCATCCGCATGCTGAATTATAATCAAATTGCCCATTCCGCGAACCTCATTTCCGGCATACGCCACAACGCCATTTTCCGCCGCCACCACAGTCGCACCCGCCGCCGCAGAAATATTTATACCATCGTTATACAACCCGCCTGTCTTGGCACCATAATGCGATAAAATTGTTCCACGAACCGGCCAAGTAAATTTAGACGATGACCGCGCCGGAACTGATTGCGATTTTGCGGTAGTTTTTGTTTCTGGTTTTTTAGTTTCCGTTTTTTTCGGTTCCGCCTTTTTTGTTTCCGTCTTGGTTTGTGTCGGTTTTGTTGTCTGTTTTGTTGCAGGTTTTTCCGCCGGCTTTACCGTCTTGGAATTATCTGCTTTTGGCTTTTCGGTTTTAACATTTGTGCTTGTTGCAGACTTTGTTGTTGTCTTGGCCGGTGCAGGCTTGGCTTCGGGCAAATCAGGCACACGAATTTTTTGTCCCACATTTAACGCAAACGGCGCGGAAAGACCGTTCATAACCGCCAAATCGTTCACCGGAATTTCATATCTACGCGACAAAGAATACAATGTATCACCACGCGCAACCGTAATTGTCTTTAATGGAACACGAACATCTTTTGTTTTATCTGTCGCCGTTTTTTTCTCGACCGGTTTTTGTTCCACAGGTTTTATCACAGGTTTAGTTTCTGGTTGCTTTATGGGTTCCGATTTTTTCTCGGGCAGAGCCGGTTTTGGGTCCGCCTTGGGCTTTTCGATAATTTTAACGGGTTCTGGTTCAGATTTTAATTTTAAAACCTGGCCTATCTTTATTGTATCGGGCGATTTTAAATTATTCACACGCGCCAATTCGGCAATAGTAGTATTGTTGTCGCGCGCAATGGAATACAGTGTATCCCCCCGCCGTACCACAACCGTTCCCGGTGCTGCATGCGCCGGCACATGCAACTCGTCATCTTTATATTCTGGAATATCCAACATATCATCGGGTTCAGGTTCCGCAGCCGATTCAACCTTTGGTTCTGATTTCACAACCGGTGCATCTGGTGCCGTTTCTGTTTTCACCGCGGGTACGGATGGTTCAACCGGTTCGGTTTCATTTGCTGTTGTTTCTGGTTCCGGTTTTAATATGTAATCATCGACCGCGGCATAGTTCACATAATCATCCATACCGCTAGAACCGTACAATTCTGGCGAAGCATACACGCCATAGTCCGACACAGCAGAATTATAAATTTCTGGTTCTGTTTTCGGGTCGGCCAACATAGCAGGATAACGCGAAGATATAAAATCGCCAACTGTATCAGGCAACGCGGTTATTTTGGGTTGCAAATCACACGACGCCAAAAACGCGCCAAACACAACCGCACCCAAAGCCGCAAAAAAATTTCTCATACCCGAATTATATCATAAAAAAGGTATAAAATAAATATCATGTACCGATTATTTCTTCATAAATAAAATACTGATTTCAAACAAAGCCCACATAGGAACAGCCAATAATATCTGTGAAACCACATCCGGTGGGGTCAACACCGCCGCCGCTATTACTATGATTATTATTGCATAACGGCGCATGGCAATCACGCGTTCACGCGCCAATACTCCTGCCCGATTCAGTAACACCATAACCAATGGTAATTGAAATGCGATTCCAAATACCTTTAACATCCGAATTGTAAAGGTCAAATAATCACGTGCCACGGGCATTATAATTGCCGGCACCGGCGCCATTTCATTTAATTCCAAGAAAAATTTAAACACGGTTGGGAACAACAGGTAAAAAGCAAATGCCGCCCCACCCAAAAACAAAATCGGCGATAAAACAAAAATAGGTACAACAAAATCCCGCTCGTTTTTATGCAGTCCCGGCGCAACGAATGCCCAAATTTGATACAACGCAAACGGTATTGTCATCATAACAGCAACCAATAATGCCAATGATAAATTTATCATCAACCCGTCTGTTATTCCTGTATAGAGCAATTGCGTATCATCCCATGCGTTTATCAAAGGCGCAGTCAAAAATTCTTGGACAAATGGCGCAACAACCCATCCCAAACCAAATACCACAACAAAAAACAACACCGTCCATAAAATGCGACGACGCAGTTCGGCAAAATGTTGCATCATTGTCATTTTTTTCATTTTTTCGACCTGCTAGGTTTTTTATTTTGTTTTGGTTTTTTAATTGAAAAAGCATCCAACACATCGCGCGTTGTCGTATTCATAATTTCATTTATTGGTTCTTCCAATTCGATTTGTTCTTTGATTTTTTCGGATGCATCTGTAATTTTCCAGACGATGCTACGAATAAATTTAACCGCGCGCGCCAAAGCACGCGCCACATCAGGCCAATACCGTGCGGGCACAACCAAAATTGCGACCAATAAAATAACGATAAATTCTGCCCAACTTATTCCGAACATATTTAATCATAGAAATCATCACCGCCACTGGTGCTGACGGTTTTGTGCCGTTGAATTTGGAAATAGTTCTTTCCAAAATCTGTTTTCGTTTTCAAATTACTAAACTTGACATCAGTTTTATTTCCGGTCGCATCAACAATCGTCCAAGAATTTAACCCCACCGGTTTTTTATTAAATACAACCGACATATTTCCAAGGCCTTCCTGGCCCCGCAAGTTCATCTTTAATGTAAATGTATCTGTGCCATCTGTCGTATCGATAACATGAATATCCGCGTTTTGTAAATCTATCTTTTTGCGAACCAGTATTCCGGCGGGTGTACTGGTCAATGGAACAGTCGTAATTTGATCCAAAGATTTATCATAGAAATATAAATCTGCGCCATCTGCCATCAATTGCACCGGCATATTTTTATAATCCAAACGAACCCGCCCAGGTCGCAGCATAGAAAAAGTTCCCTGCTCTTTTTTTTCTTTATTTGTCTGAACAAAATCGCCACTTAACCCTGTTACAGAATTCAAATATTTTTCTGCCCGCGTAATCAAAGACGCATCCACCGCCGCAAATGCCGAATTTGCAAATACCGTACATACCAATGCAACTAACAAATGTTTCATTTTATACCCCCCTTGAATAAATCTAAAACACGTTTTTTAACGTTTGCCAAAGAATCATGCACAACGGCACCAGCAGCCAATTCATGTCCACCGCCCCCCAATGCCGCCGCGATTTTATCAACCGGATAACCGGGCCGCCCCCGCAAAGAAACGCCAATTTGATTCGGCTTTTGTTCCTTTAACAAAACCATATATTCCAAACCACGAATTTGCCCCAACAAATTTAAAACCGTTTCACCACGACCATCTATATTTTTGTATTGGTGCGAATCTATAATCGCCAAAGCCAATTTATTTTTATAAAAGAATTCCGTGGCACCAACAGATGCAGATTCGGTAACAATTGTCTTGCGTGGCTTGTTTGAAAGGTCGTTTACAATATTTTGAATATCTACACCATATTCAATCAATTTTGCCACAATTCGCATAACATCGCCACGCTTCACATATTTAAAGCAACCCGTATCTGTAATTATTCCGGTCATTATTAATTGAGCAACCGTTAAATCCGTTTTCCAACCGGCCGCAACCATAAGTTTATATATAATCTCGGTTACAGCGGCCGCATTAACATCATCTAAACATAAATTTCCAATCTTTTCATCGTTTATATGATGATCCAATTCGATTACAAATCCGGCATCTTTTACAAATTTATTCGGGCCACCGATATTTCTTTCAATTCCATAATCCAGAACAACTGCGACATCAAAATTCGCCCCTTGGTCAATATGTTCGAAATAATCCATATCTTTGCGCAACGGTACATCATCCAAATTATCCGGGATATTTCCATCATATGTACACACAACATCTTTACCATAATTTAGTTTAATCAAATGCGCCAACGCCAACACGGAACAAATTGCATCCCCATCTGGATTTTTATGTGCACACACAAGAATCGACCGCGCGGCCTTGATTTTTTCATCGAAAATTTTTACCTGTTTTTTTGTTATCATATTGCAATATCTTCCAAAATAAATTGTGCACTTGTCCGGCCGTTATAGGAATTTTCTTTTAACCGCCCCAACACCATCATTTTAGTATTTATGTTCGCATCGTCCAGTAAAAAATTGCCAACCGGGGTTCCAACCAAATTGAACCCAACAAAGTCCAAACGCGTACCCGCAGATGTTCTAAAATCTCCCCTAAGGTGCATTCCGCCACGCCCCATCAAGATTGCATGATTCAAAACCGCACCACGCAATACCAATGTAGGTTCTGGGTTACCCTGGCCAAAAGGCTCCATTTGTTCCAATTTTTTTATCAATTTCATTGTTGCGCCCCCGGCATCCATTTCTAAATCCACATTGGTATCGGTTGTCGGCAAGGAACCATTTAATTGGTCCAAAACAGACCGTTCTAAAAACTCGCAAAAATCATGTTCCTTATCAACCGGCAAAGAAAAACCAGCAGCCGCAGCATGTCCTCCGCCTTCACAAATAAGTCCATGCGCCAACGCATCATGAATTATTGCCCCTAAATTTACACCGGCAATCGAACGACCCGAACCGTTTATCATGCCATCAGCACGGGTCGCAACACATGTCGGTAAATTGTATTTATCTTTCAACCGTCCCGCAATAATTCCCATAACCCCACCATGCCAATTATCACCACAGATAAATAAACTGCATCTACCATCCGCACAATATTTATCCGCCATATCGGTCGCCTGGGTCATAATAGCATTTTGTATATTTATTCTTTCTTGGTTCATGGCATCCAATTTATTTGCCAAATCGTATGCAATCAACGGATTATCTGTTAACAATAATTCCAACGCCGGCGATGCTGAATCCAACCTGCCCGCCGCATTAAGGCGCGGGCCAATTACAAACCCCGCCGTATAGACCGAAATTTTATCAACCTTGGCAACATCCATCAAAACCTTTAACCCCAAATTTTGCCGCAGGTTCAAAACCTTTAATCCAGTTGCCACAAATGCACGATTAAGACCAACCAACATCATCGTATCGCATATTGTTCCCAACGCGACACAGTCCAAAAAATTCAATAAATTTATAGATTGTATTTTTTGAATCAAATCGGCATTGCCAGATTTTTTTAATTCACGATTAACCGCAACCAATGTTAAAAAAGCAACCCCAACACCCGCCAAATAAGAAAGTCCAGATTCATCATCCGCACGCTTTGGATTAACAACCGCATCCGCATTCGGCAATTCATTATCAGGCGAATGATGATCGGTTATCACGACACGCATACCCAAAGACCGAGCCAAATCAACCTCGCTTTCGCCACTTATACCGCAATCAACCGTAACTAATAATTTTACCCCTGAATCGGCAAAGGCACGAACAGCATCTACATTTAAACCATAACCTTCACCTTCACGTGTTGGCAAATGCCAAACAACATCGGCACCAACCATCCTTAAATACTTAACAAAAATCGCCGTAGAAGTAATTCCATCAACATCATAATCACCATAAACTGCGATTTTTTCATTATTCAAAATTGCTGATGAAATAACATTAGATGCAATTTGCATATCATGCAAAACGAACGGATCAGGCATATATTCTTTTACAGACGGATTCAAAAATTTTTCCATATCGGCTTCGGCGATTCCACGACGCAACAAAATATGGCGCAACAAATCTTCTTCGCCATTTCCATAATAATTATTATCATCCGCCACAACCCATGCCCGTCCCAACATGGATTTTTCCACTATCTTTCTCAACTTAATTCTCTTTTTTTATTATCAGGGTAATTATAATACAAATTTATTCAAATAGCAATGGCAGGATACTGTCTAAAATTTTTCCTGCGGTCGGCACGGCATTCCATGCCGCAGTACGCAGACCGTATGTATCTTCTGTTCCTTTTGGTTCATCCAACACAACCAAAATTGTATACTGGGGCGCAGCAACAGGAAAGATTCCAACAAAAGCGGTTAAATTTTTAAACTTGTCAATTGTTCCATTTACGCGTTTTTCAGCCGTTGCAGTTTTTCCGCCAATCTGTATTCCCGCAATTCTTGCCTGTTTTGCGGTTGTTTCTTCCGCGATGCGTAACATTATTCCACGCAACCGCGCAGATATTTCATCTGACAGAACGCGTTCACCGCGCAGTGGACCAAAATTCCGTTTTTGCAATGTCGGATAAATATAAATTCCACCATTTGTCATAGAATTTATTGCCAATAATAAATGCATCGGCGTAACAGAAATTCCATGTCCGAATGACACTGTTGCCCGTTCTGTTGGTCCCCATTTACGTGGCACCAATGGTTTTTCAGTTTTTCCAAATTCCAAATTCAATGGTTCATCTAAATGGATACGATGAAAGAATTCTTGTTGTGTACCATCCGGCAAATCCAAAGCAATTTGAACACTGCCCACATTACATGAATGCAACATTATTTCTTCGACACTTAAATTCGGACGTGGCGGACGGAAACTGCGTACATCGTGAATTGTCGCCGCAACCCGACCAAATTTATCCCGAATTTTAAACGGCTCTTTGACATAGTATTCTTTTTTGATTCCATTTTCCATTGCCATTGCAGTATTAAACACCTTGAAAATAGACCCCATTTCAAATACACCCCGCATAGGCATAAAACTGCGCCGTGCCGCCGAATCGATACTTAAATTTTCAGGATCAAAATCTGGCAACGACACCATCGCAATCATTTCACCCGTACTTGAATTCATAAGCAATCCCATCGCACTTTTTGCCCGATATTTTTGCATTGCCGCGGACAGCTGTTCATAAAACACCGATTGAATTCTTGAATCCAACGATAACTGTAATGGTGTACTGCTATCGCGCAGATACGCATCATGTGTGCGTTCCACACCTTCCAATCCATGCCCATCATTTCCAACAAAACCAACAACATGTGAAAACAATCTGCGTTTTGGGTAACGACGCGCCTGGATAGATTCTATATCCAATCCGGCAATTTTTGCCGATGTAACTTTTTCGCGAACAGAATCAGAAACGTACTTTTTTATGTATATAAACCGCCGCCCCGAATCCAGTAATTTAAACACATCATTAACAGAATATTCATACGGAAATATTTCATGAATAAATTGTGCAACGGCATCACGATTTTTAACCTGTTGTGGCCGCAATGTTATATGCCCAGACATAACATTCTTCGCCAATATATCACCATTGCGATCAACAATATCTGCGCGACTTACGCCCCACGAACCATCTGCCCCCGCGGGTCGGACGCGATTTGTTCCCTGGATTGCCAATTGTAATGTACGCACCGCAAAAATTCCGAATGCAATCAAAAACACCGCATAAACAATTCGTAATCGTCTATGTCCCAATGCGTTTCCCCCTACGCCTGTAAAACCATGCTTAAAAATATCCTTTCCTACTTCAAACATCACTTTATTTTATCGGGTAATTCACCAATTTCAACAGATTTATGAAAACTTATCACCTCGGCCCGCGGGACCACACCAGACACCAAATTTCTTAAACTCTCGGGGCGTACCATGGAAGCAAACTTTGCCTGGGAAACTGCAATATCTTGCTGGGTCTGAATAATTTCGCGACGCACACGTTCGCGTTCACGATTTTGGGCACGATAGCACACCTGAAGCGCGACCGTTACCACAACCATCACGATAAGCATCCCTATACCGATGCGAAACATTTTTTCGTCTTCGTTCATTTTATCTATTCCGATTAAATTCTTATCACCCTATTGTATCACAAATTCTTGAAAAAACGAATCATAGAATTTATACCGTTCAACCGTGCCGCCCCAACATTGATTTTTAAATCAAAAAACATTTTTTCCAGATCTATTTTTTTAATTTCATCTGGCGTTTTTCCGTCAACAATCGATATAAATATCGCCACAATTCCGCGCACAATCGCCGAATCAGCCGCACCATAAAAAGTGTTTCCTTCACGACATATCTGAACAAAAGAAGCACAGCCTGTTATTTCAGTACAATCGGCACCCGCCGGTGCCGGTGCCAAATCGCGACCGATATCCATTACCATTTCCAACCGCGTTGCGGGATCATTTGTCATATTTAATAAATGTTTAATTTGTTCAAATGTCAAAATTACCACCCACTGTTTGTTAAATCCAATTCCAACCGCGCGGCATCAGACATACGCGACAAATCCCATGCTGGTTCCCACACCAAATCAACCCTAACTGGCGTTGGCGCGACAACATTTGATACCGCCGTTTTGACCTGAGCCAAAATATCTTCCATCATCGGGCATGTCGGACTGGTAAAAGTCATTTTTATCACAACCGAATCGGACGATATGATAATATCATAAACCAACCCCATATCCCAGATATTCACAGGAATTTCAGGGTCAAATACGGTTTTAAGTGCCGCGATAATATCTTCCTTTGTCCACGCCATTTTATTTTACAATCTTTTTTATTGCCGATATAAAATTCTTGATATCACCAATTGTATTCCACGAACCAATTGACAAACGAATCGAACCTGGCACACCAATCAATTGATGAATCCAAGATGCGCACATATTTCCAACGCGTACACATATATTATATGCCCCCAACATTGCACCAACATCCAAAGGATGCATATTATCAACAACGAAACTTAAAATTGCATCATCGCGTTTTGTTAGAATTTTTATGCGTGGCAATTTTGATAATTCATCGTATGCATATTTGATTAAATCCGTATCTGGCCGATTCTTTTCCAAATAATCAATCGCCGGAACCAATCCTGCAATCTGGGTCAAAGGCAATGTACCCGCCTCCCACTTTTCGGGTGCGCCATTTAAAGTCCATTTTTTATCTGAAATCTTTGCCACCATTCCACCGCCAAATTTATCGGGGAAATATTTTTCTGAATCGCGAATATATAAAATTCCAATTCCAGTATCCGCGCCAATTTTATGTCCCGAGAAAACCAAAAAATCACAATCCCATTTTTTCACATCTATTTTTTTATGAACAACATACTGCGAAGCATCAACAATGGTAACAACATCTGGATTTTTCTTTCGCGCGACGGCAATTATTTTTTTAACATCTTGCGCCCGCCCCAGAACATTAGACATAGCGGTTATAATTAAAAAATCTGTTTTTGGAATTTCATTTGGATTTATATCAAAATTTTTATCCAATTCGCATTTGAACATTTTGCGAATTTTACCGTTGTGCAATAAAGCCTCCCACGGCATACGCGCCGAATGATGGTCAAGGTCAGACACCGCAAAAGTTGACATTTCAGAATACCAAGGCTGGCGCGACAAAATATTTACAATTCGGTTTAATCCATCGGTTGCCCCCGATGTAAAAACAATTTGATTCGGGTTTGCGCCTATAAATTTTGCAACCCGTCTGCGCGCATTTGCAACCATATCATCGACCGCCACCGCCCGTGTGCACACACCACGCCCCGCATTGGCATAAGATTCACGCAAAAAATCCCCTTCAGATTTTATCACAGTTTCGGGTTTAAGCGCACTTGCCGCGGCATCTAAGTATATGATTTTATTCATTTTACGTTTTCTCTTGCTTTTTTTGATGATTATAATACACTTGTTCGAAATATCAACAGCAAAGGAGAAAAATATGGCGATACAGCACGCAAATGATGATAACTTTACTGAAATGATAGGTGGCGCATTGACCTTGGTTGATTTTTGGGCACCGTGGTGTGGTCCGTGTCGTATGTTTGGACCTATATTTGAATCTGCATCTGAAAAAATGACTGATGTAAACTTTATAAAGTTCAATGTAGAAGAAGGTCGTCGCACACCGGCGAAGTTTGGTATTCGTGGAATTCCCAGTGTTTTGGCATTTAAAAATGGCGAACTGGTCGAAGCACGCAGCGGTTTGATGGACGAAGAAACATTGACTGATTGGATTAATGAATTAAAGGCATAAAAAATGGCAAAACAAAATTATAAAAATATCGAACTTGCACCAAAATACATACCTAAAAAATCTGAACCATATATGTGTCCAGAACATTTGGCGTATTTCTATCAATTACTGAATGCACAAAAAGAAGAAATTCAACAACAAAATGCATCGGCATTAAATTATATCAGCAACGCCAACAAAACAAATGCGAATATCACGGGCGATGATTTGGATATTGCGGTATCTGAACAAGAAAACACCATGACATTACGTACGGCGGAACGTGCAAACAATTTGCTGGCCAAAATAAATGCCGCATTGGAACGAATCGAAAACGGCACATTTGGTTACAGTGTTATTTCTGGCGATGAAATCGGCCTTTCGCGTATGTTGGCACGTCCATTGGCGACCATGACGATTGAAGAACAGGAAGAACACGAAAAACGCGAATAAAAAAATTTATAAAAAAAACAGGCGATTTTCATCGCCCGTTTTTTATTTCTTTTTTACCACCCGGCGTTTTGCTGCGGTTTTTTTGGTTGCCGGCTTTCTTGTCGGTGTTTTCTTTGCCGGCAATTTTTTTACCGGTTCTTTTTTGGCCTCTACCTTTTTGGTATCATCGTCTTTCATTTCTTTCTTGAAAGTTTTAATACCCCCGGCCAGGTTCTTGGCATGACCGAACAAGATTACCAACAACAATACAATGACCAGTATTTCCATCCAACCCAATCTTCCAAACATCTTAAACTCCTTTCACTAACCACTAACACTAACCACTATTTTGCGACATAGCAATCCAACCCATCAGATTTTGCATTACGGCAGAATCCATTTGCATCGTTCGAATTTGCGAATGCTACACGCAAGCGATAAGTTGTCGAACCGTTCGGC
>CACZUL010000020.1 GCA_902784285.1 uncultured Pseudomonadota bacterium
TTTTTTCACTGGACGCGGCGGCGCGCTCTGGTTATAATATATGTATAAGTGAAAAAAGGAAGGGAACTCATGAAACGCACACTATTGTTTACCGCAATTATGTCAATATTAACATTAAATGCCTACGCAACATCATCCACCGTAACATCACGGGACTATGTGGATGCCCAAGACGCATTGAAACAAAACACAATACCTGCGGCGGGAACGAATGCATCGACGCCCGGTGATACCGTTGTCACATATACATCCACCGCCGGAACGATTGGTGAAAGGGGGATTTATGATGAAGATATTTATGCCGAAGGTGGTGAATATAATTCCAGTGATTTAGTCACAGCAGGAGTCCTTGATAGCGTAGTTGAAGAGATAAGTAATCAGCCAACTATATCAACATCAAAACTTGTTTGTATGGATAGCCCAGATTGCACACTATGGGTGGTGGATAATCAGACTGTACAGGGCAAATGCAGAATATCTGGAACATGTTCGTCCCCTGTTTCCTGTGAGGAAATATGTTGTAATGGTACTTATCGCCAAAACAATGACGGAACGTACGGATGCGCCATACGTGTAGGTCCATAGTTCATTTTTTGTTGTCATCGACTAAAACGCTTGTTTAATCCATTTTATATGCCATCCGTGGATTATTATTACATCAAACCGTGCATAGCCCATCCATTTTTTCTGTAACAGGTATGTTTCCGCCGCGGCGCGTAATCGTTTTGTTTGCGCCCATGTAATGGCGTCCCATCCCGCCGATACGTTTTTACGTTTTTTAACTTCGACAAACACTATCAAATTTCCGCGTTTTGCAATTATGTCAATTTCGGCGCGGCCCGTATGTCGGCCCGTTGTATAACGGCGTTTAACAATCCTGAACCCGTGCAACATTAAATACGCGCACGCAACAATTTCCGAAAAAATACCTTTCTGATAAGAATCCATTTTCAATTAAAACGCATAAGATTTTGCTGCGAAATTATCGGTCGCACTTTGAATATTTATCGCGCTGTCTTCGGCCTGGCGCCCGCAATCAACAAGTTTCAGTTCACCATAGTATGCGGTCATCATTGGGTCAAACGCATTATCCGAACTGACCCATTTGTCGGTATCTGAATTTGGATTGCCGTATTTATCTAAAACATTTTGCCACCATGCCCAGATTTTTTTGTCGCGTTGATTGGCAAATTTTTCGGCATCCCCTTCGACTTCATCAACATCGTTTTTATAGACAATTTTCCATACGACATTATTGGTCGCATTACTGGTAAAATAAACATCAATCGTTTCACCAGTTACATTTCGGACCAAGTGCAATTCTGCGGCATACATCACACCGCGATTTCGCGCCAAAGAATTTATACATGCCTCCAATTTGGCGGGCGCATAAACACCATTGCGTCGACATTCGTAATCCAAACTGTATTTCCAATCAGAATGCATAGAATAAACGACACTGTCTTTTGGGCGATTTATATAAAGGCCGTTTTCACGAGCAATCATTTGGGCTTCTTCAAAAGTCATTCCAAGCATTATACCCGCAATATCAAAATTTTGAACGGCGGCCGGTTTGTCACCGGAATTAATAGATACATTGGCAACACGACATGCGATATCGGCATCATCGCTAATTTCTATGGTATAATTATCGAATGTATCAAGTTCTTCATCTTCGGTAAATCCGGTATAATCAAATTCATCATCGGTTGGGGCAAATGCCGGGGATACCATTACAGAAAAAATCATACAAAAAACAATCCACAAATGTTTCATAATTATTCCTTGTCAAACATTACATCACTTACAGTAAACCTAAATGCGAATGCCGGATCAACACCTTTGATTAACAAATCACGAACATCGGCAAAAGGCTGTTTAAGTTGACCAATGGCGTCTTCGTTGCTAATCCGAACATACATTGTTCCGCGTGTTTTTTCTGGCACTTCGTCCATGTCATTCGGATTATTCCATGTTTTTAACTCATAATCAACCCGCCAATAATTACTGCCCGAAGGTTTAAATATTTCATTAAACACATGAACAGTTCGCATTCCACCATTAGAGGCCAAATCATTTATCTGGGGGACAATATCTTGTTGCCATTGTTTAAACGCTTTGGCCGTCATCATGTACGGCAAAATTGCCCGGTCGCCACTTGTTCTGCGTGCGACATTTTCAACATCGGGCACCACATAAAGATATTCTTTTACAAATTTTTGAATAAGCCAATCACGCAATTTGCTTTCGCCGATTTCGGATATGGTTTGCGGAATACTCGTTTGGTTAATGGCCAACATACCTGTCCGAAAGAAATACGGTTCCACAGCAATTTTATCATTAACATCATACATAACGCTTACAAAACATATCATTCCGAACACTGTCAGAATAGTCAAAAAGCCGATAATATACCCAATTATTTTTTTCATATTATTCCTTGTAAGCATTGAAACTGGTTATGTAATAACCAAATGTTTGTGGATACCGCGAAGGTTCGTATGCAATTTTAACAAATGCCACTATATTGAACGTTCCTTTAATACTGGATTTTACGCGTGCGCGTGCGATCCATGTTCCACCCGCCTGGGTAATAACACCACTTGGGAAAACAGTAATCTTATTTGCATCAATATACCAACGTTCACCTTTGGCCTCATACGATTTATAAAGTGGTAATACACTATCTTCGAACTTTTGGTACATCGACTCGCCTGCGATGCAGTATATATCACATCCATTTATGTCGGCAAAAGTGTTCGGAATACGCCGGACACAATCAGTATCACGACGGCATCTGTCCCAATTTTTTTCGTTTCTGCTGATATTGCCAGATATTGTAAACCACTTCTCGGTGAATATGCCAATCAAAGCGCGTTGAATAGACTGATAGTATGGAATATCCCGTTCGGTCAATGGTCGCCCAATTAAATTCCATTCTCCGCGTGCGCCGTCAACATATATGACAAAAGGGTCAATTGCTTTATTTTTCGCCACCCATGGCAAAGCAATACAACAGGCAATCATTAACAGAAATGTTACCAAACACCAAATACCAACAGTTCGGGAAACGGCGATACGTTTGCCCTCAGGAAAAGCCGATGTTTCAAAATCGTCTGGATAGGCCAAGGCTCTCTCCTGGGTATTATTGCACAAATATTATGCGCGATAAACCATGATGCATGCGCACGGACTAAGTTTTAATTCGTTTGTGTCGTAACCAACACCGACCGGTTCACGGTCATAAATTTGACCACAGCCCGCCAACGCCAATCCTACAAACAATCCCAATATTATTTTTTTCATTTCTTTCCCCCATGTTTGTTTTGATTATAAGAAAATTTTGCGCGCCCGGTCAAGTGTAATATGGCGGGGCGGAATTAATTTTATATACAAACCATAGTTATCTGTTGTAACCAAATTTTTTGACGGTGATTACACCCTGTATATTGTTTATGTAATCCCAATATTCTTTCAATACATCGCGCGGAATGTAAGAATATAGCTCGTCTTTTTTTGCTTGCAATTTTTCTGGGAAAATTGCGGCATCCATACAACCAAAATCCGCCACCAGTTGCGCCATGGCTAAACGGCAAATTTCCGGGTGTGCCCGTTGTACAGAAGCCTTCACTTCCTCTAACGACATGGGGTTCCCCGTTACCGCCATTTTGCATAACCATGGATTTTGCAATTGAATTGCTTCTGGAACTTGTTTAATCCTGTACGGATATTCAGCGATTGTTATACCACAAACATCAGGATGTTCAGCTTTTATTTTGTTTGGAACACATTCAAGGTTATATCCGGCTTTTATAACCGCAATTTTACACATATCATAAGTTCTGAAACGTGGGGGTACATGGGAAAGATCGCGCATGGTATCACCCAAAAATGCGTTTTTAAAATGTTCAATTGTTACATATCGCGCCGGTGCGGACGATGCCAACCAAGGCGCATCGGTCAATGCCCGGGTCCAATTTTCACGTGTTTGAATTTTTTTTGGAAACTTTGGTAATAATCCGGGACATTTTGATAGCAATTGTTCGTATAAATTCGGATTTTTATCAAAAACATCCTGTGGAATTTTTTCATACGCCTTTGCACCAAATTTTTCAATCGCTGCGACACAAATTTCCGGATGCGCAATTAAAACATTGGTATCAACATATTCCAACAATTCAAGGTGTTCGCATACCAGTTTTGATATCAAATCCGCATTTTGATTTTGCAATTCTGGACATAAATCCATCAAATTCAATCCAGGTGTTGGTTTGGTTGCCCATGTTTTGCACAACCAGTGCGTTTCATACGGGTCCTCTGTTAATTTTTTAACGCATGTTTTTGATATTAAGACCTGGACAGATGGCTTCACAGCACCCAATTTGAGTTTTCCAGTTTTAAGTGCCGATTCAACCAAATCAACCAATTCTTTTTGCTCTGGGGCGTATAAATACGCCAATATTTCGGGATGTTTTTGCGCCATACCACGTGTAATATCGCGCAACTTTTCTTGTTCCGATGCGGATAAATACGACCATATTTCGGGATTTTTTTGGGCTACTGAACGTACAACATCAAAATGATTTTTACGAACGTCTTTAGGCAATCTTTTAACATGGTTTGGGTGCTTTAATAAAATCGCATTTACCTTGTCAGGATTGGCATCCATCCATTTGACGGACACGTTTTCTAATGTAAGTGTACCGTCAAAAATATTTGGAAATTTTTCGAATACGGATTTATTTAATGCTTCAAAAATTATTTTTTTCCGGTTTTCGGTGTTGAAACCAATATCATTGGTCATTATTTGATGATAGTGGCTTACCGCGGTTTCACAAACCCGTTGGTCAGCCAGTTGAACCGCAACCGGCACAAATTGCAATGTCCGCCAATCATATTTTGCGGATGCAATGCAAACATCAACCGTCCGGAATTTTTCCGGCACATATTTTATTACCGGATCAAAATATTTGTATAAATTCTTATAATCCTCGTATCCCTCTGGGCTTGTATACGCCAACTCGCTACGAACAAACTTTTTCTTTGGGTTGGCACTAACAGCGATTTTGCATAAATTTTCATCCACAAATTTTGGATATTTTTCTAAAAACCAATTAAAGAATTCGTAATCGCCGGCGGCCTGTTTCATTGCCGCACAACACAGGTTATAATTTAATTCATCCGCGGGTATGTTTTTTATGTAACGCGGATTGCGTTCAATATTTCCAATGTGTTGCTTTGAAATATAATCATCGTATGATGCCGACATAACATATCCTTTTACTACTTGGCGACATCCTCTACTCCACTGAAATTTGTACTATTTTCTCGCTATAAAGTCAAATAATTTAGTAATTAAAACTGGGTTTCGAACGACAGCAAGAAACGGCGTTCGCGGTCATGTTCGCCAATCTTTAACGGCCAACCCCAACTGAAATTCATCGGCCCCATCGGCGTGTTCCAATAAATACCAAAACCAGCCGATGTGCGAATGCCACTATCAATAAAATTCGGTTGTCCATCAGGGTATGGATAAATACGATCGCGCACCGGTGGTTTACCCAAAATACCATAATCCATAAACACAAATCCCTTTACCTGGTATTCATCTGGGATAAATATTGGGAAATTTAATTGCGTCGTGCCATTTACCTTCCACATGCCGCCAAGCGCATAAGAATTATAGTACCAATTGCGGCTGCCAATGCCAGCAATTTCAAACCCACGCATTGACTCTCCACCCAAGAAATAACGATATACACGGGGAACATAACTGTCGCCAATTTCTTGAATATATCCAAAATCAAGCGAGGTTTTTAATTGCCAGCGGTCTTCCAGAAACTTTACCATTGCGGTTGCATCGGCACTGTATCGCATAAATGTTGTTGTACCACCAAAGCCCGTATATGCAACGCCTAAATTTCCAACCAATCCGGTATGAGTATTTTGTTCAAAATTTGTATCTAAATTATGATATTTCCAATAAGTTCCAAGTGTATACAGTTGGGCCTTTTGCCATCCACCAACCTGCAGGTCATAGTTTTGGTCAAACGATGCCGATAGTCGTAAAACCTGGGACCAATGGTCTGTCAATTGCCATCCCAATCGCCCTGCAATGGTAAGTGAATCGCGGTCGTAACCAAATCCACCCAAATGCTTATAGTTATACATTGTATATGATACATCAAATCCCGCAGACAAAGCACGCCCAAACAAGAACGGTTCGGTAAAACTAAATAATGCCTGTTTTTGATACTGGGCGATAGAACCACGTAATTGCACTGTTTGCCCACGTCCCATAAAGTTATTTTCAGTAATACCAGCATCCAACATAAAACCGTTAATATTTGACCAACCAAATCCCCCAGATAATTCACCGGTCGGTTGTTCTTCAACCTTGATATCCAAATTCATCATATTAGCATCGGCAATGCGTGATGGCACCATTTGGACATCTTTGAAATAACGCGTACGCATCAAACGTTGCCGACCCTGTTCAATTGTTTGTAATGAAAACGGATCCCCCGCACGCATAGGTGTCAATTGGTTTATAACCGAATCAAATGTGCGAACATTGCCCAATATGTTGATAGAGTTTAAATAAATTCTGTTGGTTTTTTGAATTTTAAAATCCAAATCAATCGTATGTGTATCATCGTTTTTTGTTGGAACCGGTTCAACATTTATAAATGCGTATCCATAATCGGCAACCGCGCCCCGCAATGCAGATATGCTGGATTCAACTTTATCTATATTATATGTATCCCCATCAGAAATAGTTAATACATCATACAATTCATCTTTCGGCACATCCGAGAACGGATTATCAACACTAATTTTTCCAATTTTGTATTTCTGGCCTTCATCAACATTAAATACCACAGAATAATATTCGCGGTCGGGGGTAAAAGTTCCCTTGGCACTTTTTACTTGAAAATCGACATACCCATTCCGCAGGTAAAATTGACGCAACATCTGTTGGTCATACAATATTCGATCTTCATCGTATACATCAAATTGCGACATAAAACGCCACCACGCGTGTTCGCGCGATAATATCTCGCCACGCAGTGTACGCGAACTGAATCTTTCATTTCCTTCAAAATCAATATCACGAATATATGTAGGATGACCTTCGGTAATTTCATAAACAACATTTACACGGTTATCGTCCAACGATATTTTTTTCGGTTCAATTTTTGTGCCAAAGAATCCCTTGCGCTGATACACGGTAAGCATCCGTCCAACATCCGCGCCAATCACAGACTGGTCAAATGTTGCGCGTTCTTTCAATTTAATTTCTTTCTTTAAATCATCGGTTGAAACCTCGTCATTACCTTCGACCGTTACCATATTTACAATGGGGGCCTCGGCAATTTTTATTTTCATAACGCCGCCATCCATTTGAACAGATACGGTTGAAAAATAACCACTTTCCTGTAATTTTTTTGCAATTTTATTTGTACGTTCTGATGTGATGTTTTCACCAATTTTTACATCGGCCAATATGCGCACAGATTCTGCATCCATACGATTGTTTCCGAACACATCCACACGCGACAGTGTCGCCCCCATGGCAACACCTGCTGTAAAAATCATTGTTAAGCAAGTTATTAAATATTTCTTCATAATCCAAACACCCGTGCTAAATCATTCCACATGGTTAATGCAAATACAAATGCCAAGAAAACCCATCCACATATAATAACAATCTCCATGCCTTTGCCACCCAATTTTTTTCTTGTTATACCTTCGATGATTAGAATCAGCAAATACCCGCCATCCAAAACTGGTAATGGCAACAGGTTTATAACACCTAAATTTACGGATAACAATGCAATAATCGACATCAGTGCAAAGAATCCAGTTGCCATTGCCTTACCTGAAACCTGGGCAATGGTAATAAACGATCCCAATTGTTTTGATGACCGGTCGCCAGTTATAATTTGTTTCAGCACAATCAACAAAGTCTTGGATTGGTAATATGTTTCACGGGCCCCAGAATATAATGCGCCAAAGAAGCCTTTTTTGCGAAATTCGGTCTTGCTGCCGTCTGCGACCAATCCCCAACGTTCCGCCGGCGATAATGCGACTTCAACAATTTTATCTTTGCGTGCGATTGTTACATGTGCCGGACGCGACCCCGCAAGTTCTTTGGCAATAACCAATTCGCCCCAGTTTGTAATTTTTGCCCCGTCAATTTGAACGATTACGTCACCCGAACGCACGCCGGCATTAAACGCGACACTTTCACGAATGACCTGACCTACAACAGGTAATTGAACAGTGCGCGGTTTGAACATAAAAATACTTGAATATATGGACCACGCTAAAAGAAAATTCATAATCACACCGGCAGCGATTATAATAAACTGCTTCCACGCCGGCGCAGACAGGTAATGTCCAACCTTTTTATCCTTTGGCAACGCATTATATTTTTTGCGATTGAACATATCTTCTTGACCATATATGGAAACATATCCACCCAACGGCAGACACGCGATTTTCCAAATTGTTCCGCGCTTATCAGACCATTTTACGATTGCCGGTCCAAATCCAATAGAAAACGCATCAACACGAACACCGGCCCAACGTGCGGCCAAAAAATGTCCCAATTCGTGTATAAAAACCACAACACCTAAAACAATCAACAGTGCAATAATGGTCGTTATCGTATGCATTTTATTTCCTTCCTTTTTTTTATGCCAAGACCGCCCAAATCACAGGTAGTACATAAATCCAACCGTCAAACCGGTCAATAATTCCACCGTGTCCGCCCAAGGCATGGCTGTAATCTTTGATTTTTAATTTGCGTTTTACAAAACTTGCTGTTAAATCGCCGTATTGTGATAATAATGCGATGCCGATTCCAATCCATACTAATTGCGAAACAAATGTTCCCAAAACCCAATGACCGTATGCGATGGCTGCGGCGGTTCCGCCGATTACACCAAAGATTTGACCCGCCCATGTTTTATGTTCAGAAATGCGTTCCCACATTTTGTCGCCACCAATTTGACTGCCAAAGAACCAGGCGCAAATATCGGTTGCACACACGATTACCAAAATCATCAAAATCAACATCGGACGGTGTGCCAATGTGATAAGCGATACCAAATCCAACCCCAATAACCCCAAGAATAACAAGAATATGGCGATATTCTTGCCACTGAACATAACATCCCGTGGGGCGCGCCACAGGCAAGCCAAAAATTCTATAATCATTGCAAACATCACCGCCATACAAAGCCAATATATTCCCGGAATTCCAATGCGTTCCAACAAGACCGCAATCACGATAACCGCAAATATTCCGCCCGCCACCAAAATTCTATTCATTGTTTCTGACATTTTTTCCTTCCTATTTTTTATTTCCCGAATAGTTTGCCTTTTTGCCACCACCGAAACGGCGATTTCGTTTGGCATATTCATCCAATACAAATTGCCACAACTTTTTAGATTTTACCAATTCCGGCCAATGTTCTGGCACAAACAGCAATTCCGCATACGCCAGTTTCCAAAGCAAAAAGTTCGAAATTCTAAATTCATTACTTGTTCGCACCATAAGGTCAATAGGTAACAAATCCCCAGTATCCAAAAATGTTTCAAATGTTTCGCGTGTAACCGGCGCGCCCGCGGCAATTGCGGCATTGGTGGCATTAACAATTTCATCTTGGCCACCGTAATTCAACGCGAACACAACCGTGCCGGCGGTGTTTTCTGCGGATTCAGCCTCAAGTTTATCGCACATATCAGCCAATTTTTTTGGCAATCTTTCACGTGTTCCAATCACGCGATAGCGCAAATTTTTCTCCAATGCGTGCTTTAAATTCTTTTTTAATTCCGAATAAAACAAATCCATCAAGAAATCTACTTCTTCTTTGGAACGGTTCCAGTTTTCGGTTGAAAATATAAAGAAAGTGATTGTTGTAACACCGCGTTTAATAAACCAATCAACCAAGTTTTCAAAGTTGGAAATGCCCGCACGATGTCCCATCAACGGCGGCAGCCCGCGTGCCTCGGCCCAACGGCGATTCCCATCACATATAAATGCGACATGCTTTGGAACTTTGACCGGTGCCACGACATCGGATTTCTTTCTGAATAATTTGAACATTTTTCATCCAATATTTATTGTTAAACCAATTGCAGCAAAAAATTTACACAGACATAATATCTGCTTCTTTTTGTTTGGCAATAGAATCAACTTCGGCCCCACGCGCATCAAACACCTTTTGCAAATCAGTTTCAAATTTCCGTTGATCATCTTCGGAAATTTCTTTATCGGTAACGGCGCGTTTAATTTTGCCCATTGCGTCTTGGCGAATATTGCGCATAGAAATCTTGGCTTCTTCGGCATATTTACCGGCAACCTTGGTCAATTCACGACGGCGTTCTTCGGTAAGTGGTGGCATATTAAGACGGATAACCGCACCGGCACTCATCGGGTTCAGACCCAAACCAGAATCACGAATCGCTTTTTCAACCGCGCCAACATTGGACATATCCCACACAGTTACCGCCAATGTTTGGTTGTCTGGGGTTGAAACAGTCGCCAATTGGTTCAAGGGCATATCAGAACCGTACGTGTTCACGCGTACCCCATCCAACAAATGCACAGATGCACGTCCGGTTCGCAAACCGGCATATTCATTGCGCAAAACATCGATAGTCTGCGCGGTTTTTTGTTCTACTTCGGTCTTTAAAGATTGATAATCCATAATATAAAACTCCTTATGCTTAGGAAAAGGTTAGCAAATCTATTTGACATTTGGCAAGAAGAAATATAGAATGCTGTTTCGAAATGGGGTTGTAGCTCAGTTGGTAGAGCACTTGCATGGCATGCAAGGGGTCGTCGGTTCGAGTCCGATCAGCTCCACCACGAAATTTTGTTGGCCCGCACAAAAAAGTGCGGGCTTAAAAAATTTCAGTGCCACGCCATAGCATTATTTGTAATTATGTTGCGGGGCGCTATTATCGGCGAAAGCAGGCAGCGTCTCGCCGTCAAAATATGTAAGATAATACAATTTGACATCTATCTTATTTATCCTATACTGCCCGCATGTTATACCTTGTGCGACATGGACAAACAGATTGGAACCTGAACGGGCAAATTCAGGGGCAAAGCGATATACCACTTAATGATACGGGGCGCACCCAGGCAAATAATGTCGCGGATAAATTGTCGCGATTTAATCTAGAATATATTATTTCTTCTGATTTAAACCGGGCCGCAGAAACCGCGCAAATAATCGGGAATAAATTAAATATACGCGTGGAATATGATGCGCGATTGCGTGAATATGATTTTGGAACTTTAACCGGTATGACTCGCAAACGGCTGGACCCACGAAGCATAGAGGCCTTTTTTACAAATCCAACATATTTTGATGCCGAACCGTTTGAAGATGCCTTTATTCGTGTTCGTGATTTTATGGAATCTATTGATTACGATAAAAAAATTTTGGTCGTAACCCACGGTGGAGTGATAAATTTTGTTCTGTGTTATTTTGAAGATAGAAATAATTTTCAACCGGCCGCATATTTGAATAAATGTCTGCACACAAAAATAGACAACTCGGCTGTATTGCGGGTTAAAAACCTTGAATCTGATATATCAGATTTAACAATACTTAAAAACACGCATTTTTTCAAATTGCCCCAGTTTTATAAATTACCGAAATCCAAATAATTAAATCAGATACCAAACATAGGCCGCGTATGATGCCAGAAATATTGCGCCGGCAATTCTAGAAAGTTTTGAATTATGGGCGGTGAACATCATCAGCATCACAACCGCGAACATCGCGACCGCGCCATCAAATATAAACGCCTGGTCAAAGGGCAACGGATGTATAGCCGCCGCGGTTCCCAACACAAACAATATATTGAATATATTTGAACCAACGATATTTCCGACCGCCATATCATATTCGCGCTTTAATGCGGCGGCGACACACACCGCCAGTTCGGGCAAACTTGTGCCTAATGCGACCAGTGTCAATCCAATCACACGGTCCGATACACCGGCGCGCGTGGCAATATCCATCGCGGAATCTACGGTTAAATTACTGCCGAAAATAATGGCGGCAATACCAACAACAATCATTATTATCGTCATTGGCACCGAGAAAGTTTTAATTTCAGGCGCAACATCGGTTGAACGCCGTGCCATAACGATTGTGTATGTGATGAAACCGGCAAATAAAACTAAAAATAAAAATGCTGCAATTCTGGATACTAATCCCGCCCATATTCCGAAAGCGCACAACAACATTGTTACAATTCCAACGAACGGCAATTCATATTTTTTTGTGTTTTTATGTATTGGTAATGCGCCGATTAAGGCGGTTATACCTAAAATCAAGAATATGTTTGTAATATTACTGCCAATAACATTGCCAATTGAAACACCATCCGAACCTTTTAATGCGGCGGCGATACTAATTGCGGCCTCGGGTGCACTGGTGCCAATGGCGACAAGTGTTGTTCCAATTATAATCGCCGGAATATTAAAACGGCGTGCGACACTTGCAGCGGCATCCACGAACGCATCTGCCCCGCGAACCAGCAGGACGAATCCCACTATCAATAAAATCAAAGATACTATCATGACGATAATCTTACCATAAATTTACTTTTTTTAAAACAGTTTTTATGGTAAAATATATGACGATAAAAATTCTTGCAACAGGGGGAATGTATTATGCCAGAAGATAATGTTCGTACAGAAGATGTTTCGCGTGGGGAACCAAATGCCGATTTGTTGGCGCGTTATAGAAATATTGCCCGTGCGTATCGTGATGTTCATGTTTTGACCAAACGTGAGTATAAAAAAATCGAGGAAATGGACAATGTGGACGAAATAAATGATATTATCGGCCCTATTGCCCAGATGGATAACGATTTGTTGGGACGTTTTTGTGTTGCGTTTATTGGCGATGATACAGAAAACTTTAATAATGCCCCGGTTGCAATTTTGGCACGCGCATATATCGCAAAACAACAAAAAGGCAGACGCAGAATATTCAGCAGAAATAGCGATGATGCTATGGCGGTTGCATTGGCCAAACGCATTGACGAAATGTCCGAGGATTTTGCAAATTCTGGTGGTATGGTTTTGAACAATGGCGATAACAAATGGCCGTTGGTTGACATAAATAATATTGCAAATGTTTATGAAAGTTTTTCAATGGCACTTAAGGCGCGAATTGCCGATTTGGATGAAACCACCGATGCCGAAAAAATTGCCCAGATGAAATCTAATATCGCACAACTAGATGCGGTTGTTTCTGACTATGATAAAGACAAGGGGTTAAACAAAGTTCATGCCGAAGACGTGCCAAAATTGGATTCTCGTTGGGATGAAATAATGGGCATTTTAAATAATGTGGAATTATCCCCAGAAACATTAGATGCGTTAAAGAAATACAATTTCTTGGATGAAAGTGGCAATGTGATACCGCAATTTTTGGAAGATGGGCAACTTGACCGCGAAGGTCGTGCGGCGGCCATACTGGATTTGTTGCGTGGCGATGTTGCGCGTCGCCATGTCGTAAATGGCAAAATAGACGAAGAAGAATTGACCCAAGAATTGAACGATGCGTTCTTGATTGAATTATATAAAATTGAACATATCGATGAATTGAAAAAAATTGTTAATGAAAATCCTGAAATGTTCATGAACGCAGAGCAACGCGAAGAATTTATGAATGGTCTTGACTTGGTGGGCGGAAACATTTCAAACGACACCTATAATGATGTATTAGATTCTAATGTTAATGCGACGGCCGGTTGGGGTGCGCGTTTGGCAAATAAAATTGGATTGGTTGGCGGCAAAAACGGCGGATTTTTTGACAAGATGTTCCATAAAAATGAACGTGTTGATAGTTTCGCAAATATGCGTATGTCGCGCAAGGCCGTTGATAGACGGCAACGGACAATTCAAATTGTAAAGCGCATATTAAAGGGATTTGGTGCGGCACTTATTGCCAGTATACTTGTTATGACAATTGCATCTGCGGTTGCGGCCAATGCCGGTATATCGGTGGCCATGGCTGCGGCATCCATTGGTGTGGTTGGTTCATTGGGAATAAGTGGCCTTCAAATTGGTCGTTGGCGTCGTGCACAACGTGCCGCCGGTGCGCCGACAAATTTCAAGGAATTTTTGAAAAATAAAAGATTATTGTCTTCATTGGTTGTTAGCGGAATTGCAATGTTTGCGATGGGGACTGGGGCATTTGGAATGGCAAGTACCTCTCTTGTACTGGGCTTTATTGCATTGGGGCTTGGGGCATTAAAGAACGGTGCTGAAATGTACACCGATGTTCGTGATGCGGACAAAGGTATACTTGAAGCATTAAAAATTGCGCGTGATAAATTTAAATCCGGCAACAGCCTGAAGGACGCGTTCGAAGAGTATCGCAAGGCGCGTCATGCCGAAGGCAATATTATAAAATCTTTGGCATTGGGAATTACAAATGCCGGTTCTGTGATTGCCGGTGGATTTACGGGCCGTGCTTTGGTCAATGCATTTATCGATTGGTTTAATACATTGTTCCCAGATAACAAAATTTTCCAAAATGTATCATCACACTTGGAAAAACAGGAATTTACCAAGGAGGTTGAACGCAGCAAGACAGTTACCGACTATACCGACGAGATGAC
>CACZUL010000021.1 GCA_902784285.1 uncultured Pseudomonadota bacterium
AATTCGCCCTGCTCTACCATTTTCTTAACAGATGCCGGTAACGCATTAAGACGAATAAGATTTCTTATATAACTTTCTGATTTTCCAATCAAACGCGAAACATCACCCATGGAATATTTGCATTTGTTCATAAGGTTCACATAGGCGGCAGCCTCTTCTATCGGGTTAAGGTTTTCGCGCTGAACATTCTCAATCAGTGCGATTTCCATTGCATTATCATCTGCCAAATTCTTGATAATCGCCGGTATTTCAGTCAAACCGGCCATTTTACTGGCACGATAACGCCGTTCACCCGCCACAATTTCATACATATAATCACGCCCACGAACAGTCCGCAACATTATCGGGGTTAAAACGCCTTTTTCACGAATAGACGACGCCAAATCTTCCAAATCGGCCGGCGTAAATGTTTTACGCGGCTGGTCCGGATTCACACCAATTTGCGCCAACGGTATTTGTCGCACCACAACGCGTTCTGTGCCTGATAATATAGAAATATCCGGAGCAATGCCTATTTCGTTTTGTAAATCATCTAAATTACGGCCAAGCCCAAATTTTGCCATCTTTTATTCCCCTTTTTCTAATTTCTGAACCAATTCGGTTGCAACGCGCAGGTATGCCTGGGCACCGGTTGAATTAAAATCATAAAACAGCGCCGGTTTGCCATGGCTGGGTGCCTCGGCCACACGGACATTGCGCGGTATAACCGTTTTAAATACTTTGTCCCCAAATGTATCACGAACATTTTTTTCAACTTCACGCGTCATACCGGCACGTTTATCATACATAGTAAGCAACACACCCAAAACATCCAAGTTTGGATTCCATTTTTGCCGCACACCGCGAATATTGTTAACCAAGTGTAAAATACCTTCCAAAGAAAAGAATTCACATTGTAACGGTATTATTACATGATTTGCAGTTGTTAACGCGTTTAATGTAACATACCCAAGGGCAGGGGGGCAATCCAACAAAATATAATCATAATGTTCCATTATTGGCCGTAACGCGTCACGCAGACGGTATTCCCGGTTTTCCATATCCAATAATTCAACCTCGGCACCGGATAAAGCCTGGGTTGACGGCAATATATGCAATCCCGGCACAGCCGTAGAAAGTATATTTTCTGCTGCACTTGATGTCCCCATCAAAACCCCATAAACACTTTGTGTATGCGAAGAACGAACAAAACCAAGTCCAGTTCCGGCATTACCCTGGGAATCCAAATCAATCAATAAAACACGCTTTTTTATGGCCGCCAAAGACGAGCCCAAATTTATCGCGGTTGTTGTTTTGCCAACCCCACCTTTTTGATTTGCAAATGCAATTATTTCTGTCATAAAACCTGCCTTTCTTTAACAGGAAAAATATACACAAACACAAATACCGGGTCAAGATATAAATTTTACAAACATAAAAAACAACTAAAAACAATAGGTTAAATTTTATTTCACATGAAATAATTTTCATAGAATAAAAAGCATACTAAAAACAATAAGTTATTTCTTGTTTCATGTGAAATTACCGGCCAAAATGAATAATTATTATAAAACCATCACCAGTTTTAGATGGAACCAATTCATAATCGAATTTATATTTCTGTTTAGCAGTTAAAATTTCACTTTCAATTTCCCGGCCTTTTAGTAAAAAAAGCCGGCAATTTATACCACGAACATAATCTAAAATTTTAATCAGTGGCGCAAACGCACGTGCGGTTATAACAAATTTCCCGGCTTTTTTGTTGTTTTTGCCGGGAATTTGTTTTAAAAATTCTTCCACCCGACCATGAAAAACAGTTAAATTATCCAAATTTAATTCTTCACGAACCGCATTCAAAAAAGATGCCTTTTTACCAATCGATTCGATACAAGTAACGCGCCACCCCAATATAGCCAGCACAATACCAGGAAAACCGGCCCCAGAGCCAAAATCATATATTTCTACGTCCGATGGCAAAACATCCGCCAATTGTGCCGAATCGGCAAAGTGCCGGGCTTCTATGTCTTTCAGGGTACTTGGAGCAACCAAATTCATGCGCGAGGACCAATCGCGCAACATTTCAGCATATCGTTTAAATTTTTCTTTACTATTCATATTATTATTGTAGCATAACTTCGCTTATGACAAAACGAAAAACTTTATTTTATGTAATAATTTTTGCCATCTGTTTCATGGTGGGGTGGGGTGTATCTTCTATATTTCGCCCAATTCACGAAACAAGTGATTCCGTAGGCATTGAAACAACCAAATATGGCGCTTTTTTGGCGGCCCAGCATGCCATATATGTAAACGATTTTGAAACAGTACCCGAATTGGTAAAAGGTTTTTCCGATGTTAAGTATGATACTGTCAAGAACACGCGTATGTTGGCGGAATTCTTGGGTGGAGAAATTCCCGATGGTGTAACGGATTTGGCAAATGATAAAAATCCGGCATCGCGTTTAATTTATGATGCCTATTTGGCAAAAAATGGGAAATGGGACGAATTGTATAAACGCCACAACACCGATAAATCTGCCATATACGCACCTTTACGTATATGGTCGGCCATCGCAATTGATCGCCGCACAGAAACACTGAAATACGTTGATTCAATAGATTCTAACCCTTCATGGCGGGCATTTATTCGCGGTCAAATTTACGCAGAGCAGGGTGATACTGAAAAAGCCGCCGGTGCGTTTGCAAATGTCGCCCCAGAATTTATGAATATAAATGATTACCTGTATGTGATGTCATTTTATCGCGCAAACAATATGGATGAAGCCGCAGACAAATTGCGAACTGATTTCTCGTCTAATCCGGGCGGTATGTTTATGGCCGATTATGATGATATTCCTGATTGGGAACACTTTAAGGGTCCCAAAAACGCATTGGCATTTGGACTAATTCAAAATGTTTCACACACACAAATTATGCTTTATTCCGATTTGTCGGTTTTAATGTTGCGTTTTGCGCAAATAATCGGTCCAGAAACGTCTTTATTTCAAAACGCGATAAATTACCATCTTGGACAATTTTTTGCGAATATGGGCGGAAATTATGTTAAATACATGGATAATATAGATAAAGACAGCCCGTTCTATTTATTTGCCCAAATGCGCATGGACGATTCACCAAAACAATTGAAAAAAATCTTGAACAAATATCCGTTGTTTATACCTGCGCTAAACAAATTAGTGGCGTATCATACCGCATCGGGTGATCGCCGTGGCGCATTACGCATCATAAACCGCGCAATCAAGAACAATAAAATATCAGATTCAGGGCGCGCATATCTTGTAAAACGCCGCGCATTGGTAAATTTGGTCTTTGATAATTTGAACGCTGCACAACGCGATGTTCATGAAGCATCAAAAATAATAGATGTTGATTCTGAAATACTTTCCATCCAGGCGCGCATATGGGCCGCCCAGGGGAGGGAAATAGAAAACGCATACGATTACGCAATGGCAATGATTAAAAAAAATCCGACCGATGTTGTTGCTTGGGATACTATCGCGGTTGTTGTTGGCGTTCGTGAAGGAAATGAAGCGGCACTGGAAATATTGGAAAAGGTTGGCGGCACCGCGAATACCTGTTCTTCTTTGTTTGAACATTTGGGCGATGCGTATACAATTGCAAAAAGATATGATTTGGCCAAAACTGCATATATGCGCGCAATAGAATTGGCCGATGACGGATTGACTGTGATTCCAAAAATAAAAAAGAAAATAAGGAAACTAAAATGATGATTGTTGGTATTATCGGCGCAGGCGCATGGGGAACAGGATTGGCACACGTTATTGCCCGTGGTGGTAATGGTGTTATTTTATGGTCTTTTGATGGAGAATATGCCCATTTTGATAATTTAAAACTGCCAAGTCGTGTCAAAATTACGAGGAATATGAATGAATTAACATCTTGTGATGCGTGGATTGCGGTAACGCCGGCGGCATTCTTTCGTGAAACACTGACCAGGGCAGGGCAGTTTTATAACAAACAACCAATTATTATCTGCACCAAAGGCGCCGAACCAAAGACCGGAAAATTTATGACCGAAATTTTGAACGAAACTATAAAACCATCCAAGAAAAAAGTCGGCGTATTATCAGGCCCGCAATTCGCAGGTGAGGTTGCCCATGGTGTTCCCACCGGTTCCACTTTGGCGGGTGGCAAAGAGATTCAAAAAATTGGACAACAAGTTTTCAATAAAATGTGGATTAGCCCCACACGTGATATAATTGGTACAGAAATATGTGGCGTTGGTAAAAATGCGGTTTCGGTAATTGCTGGATATATCAAAGTAAAAGGGCAGGGTGAAAACGAATCCGCTTTATATATGACAAGTGCGTGGCGCGAAGTTATAAAAATAGGCCTTAAAATGGGCGCAAAATTAGAAACATTCTCTGATTTATGTGGCGTGGGCGATTTGCTTCTTACTGCGACATCCCAAACCAGTCGTAATTTTTCGGCGGGTATATCCATCGCGAACGGCGAAAAACCGGTTGGAACGGTTGAAGGCCTGTCCGCATTAAACGCATTAAACGAACGTGCAAAGAAATACAAAGTTCATGCGCCTTTGTTATATAATATGCACAAAGAACTTGCACGATAAAAAGACCGGCATTTGCCGGTTTTTTATTCGTAACGCAAACTGTCGATTGGGTTTAGTTTTGCAGCCTTGATTGCTGGCATAACCCCAGATGCCAAACCAACAACAATCGCCACCGTAATAGACAAGACAACCGGCCATAAACTAAACGGAACACTGTACCCCAATATAAATCGACCAACCCCTTGGGACAAGCCAACCCCCAACACAAGTCCAATCATAGAACCGATAAAGGATATCATTATAGATTCTGCCAAAAATTGAATAATGATGTGGCGTTCACGGGCCCCAATAGCCTTGCGTATACCAATTTCGCGCGTGCGTTCGGCAACGGATACTAACATCATATTCATAATACCGATTGCCCCAACCAACAACGATACCGCCGCAATTGCAATCAATAATAACTTTAAATAGCCGGTAACAGTTGTCATCGTTTCCATAATTTGCTTCATATCCATAACCTGGAAATCGTCATCATCACCGGATTTTAAACGATGCCGGTCGCGCAATAGCGCAGATATTTGGTCGATAACAACGGAATTATCTGCATCTTGATAAAGTTTTAATGCAATCATACTAACCGCGTTTGGAAAACGACTGCCCTGAAGACGTTTTTTTAACGTTGTGATTGGGATTATGACCATATCGTCTTGGGAACCCATTGCAGAATCGCCACGTTCTTTGGTTACCCCAACAATAACAAATGGAACATTTTGAACGCGAATTATCTCGCCAACCGGGTCTTTATCCATACCTAACTCTGATGCTGTTTTTGGACCAATTACAGCATAAGTAGAAGCATTTCGAACCGCACTTTGATCAAAAAATGCGCCATATTCAACTTCTATATTTTGGACAGTTGTATAATCAGGATATACACCCACCATTGATGTAGACCAATTCTTGTTTCCATATACAACCTGGGCACCTGATGATTGAACTGGGGATACCGCGGCCACATCTGGCAGTTTTGCGATAAATTCAGCATCATCAATTGTTAATGTTTGGCGGTTGCCAGTGCGAACACCACCAGTTTGTGCCGCGCCTGCACGTATAACAACAGTGTTTGTTCCAAGTGATGAAAATTGGTCGGTAATTTCTTTTTGAACTGTTTCCCCAACAGCCACCATTATAACAACCGCCATAACACCAATAATAATTCCCAACACCGTCAAAAAAGAACGGATTTTGTTTCCACCAATCGACAACCAAGATTCTTTTAGTATATCATTCAGTGTCATTTTCTGCCCACCTTGGTTTTCTTGTCTAATACCGACTCACTTTTCGGAATTGGCCCGTCATAATTTATTCGCCCATCGTAAATGTGTATAAGCCGATTTGCATACTTGGCAATATCAAATTCATGTGTAATCATAACAATGGTTATGCCCATATCTTTGTTTAATTGCTTAAAGAATTTTAATATTTCATTTCCCATTACCGAATCCAAAGCACCGGTCGGTTCGTCCGCCAATATCAGTTTCGGATTTCCCGCCAATGCGCGTGCGATTGCGACGCGTTGTTTCATTCCACCCGAAAGTTGAGTTGGCAAATATGATTCAAATTTTTCTAGTCCGACACGACGCAACATTTCACGGGCGCGTATAACACGATCATCAGGCGACATTCCGCGATACATTAACGGCAACATCACATTGTCCAGAACATTGCGCTTTGGTAACAAATTAAAATTCTGAAAAACAAATCCTATATGTTCGTTACGAACAACCGCCAATTCATCATCGGTCATATTTGTAATATCACGGCCATACAATTCGTATACACCGGATGTCGGCGTATCCAGCGCCCCAATAATATTCATACATGTTGATTTACCAGACCCCGATGGACCCATAATCGCAACGAATTCACCGGCGGTAATATTAAAAGTTATATCGAACAAAACCTGTTGCGAGCCACCCACTTCCAATGGGAAACTTTTACAGATTTTATTTAATGATATGATATTTTCGTTTTTCTTCATGTGTTTACCGAATTACATTGGACCGCCCGGACCGCCTGCGCCACGACGACGAGATTGTGTGGCCGCCGAACTTTTTGATTGCCCAACACGACCAACAATTGCTTTATCGCCCGCCTTGATTTCATCAGAGATAATTTGTGTTTCGGTCGCTGTAACTAAACCTTTTTCATATGATATATAGACAACATCTTTGCCACGCATAATTGCCATGTGGTCTTCGGGTTTAATATCATCCGGCGCATCAGGAATAATATTCTTAATGTTGCGAACCAAGAACGCAGCATTTGGCGATTTCCAAATATCACGTGCTTCGGAAATAAGAATTGTTACAAATGCCGTCATTCCCGGCATAAGTTCCAAGTCAGCGTTATCAACATCAATAACCACGGTGTATACAACAACATTTGAAGTGGTTGTCGGTGAAAGACGAACCTGGCGAACATTGCCCTTGAAAGTTTTGGTAGGATACGCATCAACGGTAAATGTTACATTTTGACCTTCTTTGATAACACCGATGTCGGCCTCGGACACGGCGGTTTCAATTTGCATTTTAGACAGGTCTTCCGCAATTTCAAACAAATCAGGTGTTTGGAAAGATGCCGCAACGGTTTGACCTTTATCAACCTTGCGCGAAATAACCGTTCCTTCGACCGGCGATGTAATCGTTGCGTAACCCAAATTCGTTACCGCACGGTCATATTGCGATTGCATACGCTTTACAGATTGAATTGCCTGTTCGTAACTGCTTTGCGATTTTTCCATATCTATACGTGGCAACAAATCTTTTTGATATAATTCACGATTACTTTCATATTCAACTTTGGCAAGGTTTAATTGGGATTTTGCCGACTCCAATGCGGCCTTGGCTTCATCAACAGATGCCTGGAGAACAGACGGTTCAATTTTTAACAATAAATCGCCTTTGTTTACATGCGAATTATAATCAACAAAGATATCTTCTATGGTACCAGAAACCTGGGAACCAACACTTACCGTATTAACAGGATTTATTTCGCCCGTTGCGGTTACAACCTGGCGCAGGTCGCCTCGCGTAATATTAACGGTAACATATTCAACCTTTTCGGGTTTTGTGGCAAAAAACCACCATATACCAGCCGTTAACAATATGGTTATTACTATCAAAGACCACCATTTATGCCGCCAAATCCATGCAAAAAACCTGCGAATAAAGGAATGTTTCTTTTCTTTCACTTCTACTTTCTTCATTACTCATCCTTTTCCAATTCAGATTTTATATCACCAATCGCCAATGCCAATGCCGCACGTTTTGTAAACAAATCATATTTTGCCGCATTATTTTGTTTTTGCGCAGACACCAATTCAGATTGTGCCGTTTGCCAATCCAACATTGTTGCACGACCAACCTTGTACATACCGGCTGATAAACGTTCTGATTCTGTGGCCGATTTTAGCAGTGTTGCCGTTTGAGTTAAAACCGTTTGTGCGGTTTTATAATTTTGATACGCAGTAAACACATCCAATACCGCATTATTATTTGCACTGCGAACGTTTTCAGTTGCACTGTCATAAGATGCCTGGGCACTGCGCAGACCATACATATTGGCAAACCCCGCAAATATTGGCATAGATGCCCGAATACCAATCGAGCCGTTTATTTTTTCGGAATTAGGATCAAAAACACCGGAAAAATTTTCGTCCCCCCATGATATAGAACCGGTTGCACTTATGCTTGGTAAATTTTTCAAAAACGCGCTGTTTCGGCGATGCCATGCGGCGTCTTTATTTGCCGATGCACGCAGCAAGTCGGGACGTTTTTCACGGGCAATTTCGATAAGTTCATCAATACTTTTGTTTTCATCAACCGAACCAAATTTACTTGGCATATCGGCAATAGTTATATCTTGGTCGGCGGGAAAAGATAATTTTGTTAACAATGTTCCCTTGGCAATTTCACGATTATTCTTTGCACGTTCCAGGTCCAAATCGCGACTTGCCAATGTAGTTTCTGCCTTGAAAACATCGGCACGCGCAACCACCCCGGCCTTGTATTTTTGATTAGCGGCATCCAGCGCGTTTTTGGCAACCGATTGTAAAGATTTGGCACTTTCCACATCGGCATCGGCATTTAAAAGTGAATAATATGCCCCAATTACACTGTATACATAATTTTGAACACGTTCATCATATTCAAATCCGGTCGCACGCCAAACCGCAGATAACTGATTTAAATCCGCCAATCTTTTACCAAAATCGAATATCAAATAAGACGCCGATATAGACGCGCCATACGACCAATCACCCCATTCTTTATTTTGGTAATTTTTGCCCGCAGATACAGATGCATTAACAGACGGCAAATAATTCGCATACCCGGCATTTTTATTTAAACGCGTCGCTTCAAGCGAATAATATGCAGACATTGTATCTGGATTACGGCATAATCCCAATTCAATCACTTGTTCCAAGTCCAAAACACCATCAGGCACATTTTTACGCGTCATGCAATCATCATCTGCCCCAAACGCAATCACTGGAAACAGCGCAAAAAACATTGAAATTTTTGCTAATTTCATTCTCTTTCCTTCATTAATATTTCTGATTATATATTTTTTTATGTTGAAAAACAATTTTTTTTTGGCTAATATCGCCTTGTTCCTTTGACGGCTTGGTGGCAGAGTGGTTATGCAGAGGACTGCAAATCCTTGTATGCCGGTTCGATTCCGACCCAAGCCTCCAAATTTAAAGGCGGCATATGCCGCTTTTATTCTTGAAAAAAATGGGCAAAAAATCTAATCTTTGGTTGATATGATTGAAAGTTTAACCCTTACAGATTTTAGAAATCATTCTGCGTGTCGTATTAAAACCGCAGGCCGGCGGAATATTGTCATAACCGGTCCAAACGGTGCAGGCAAAACAGCAATATTGGAAGCCGTATCAATGTTGGCCGGTGATAAAGGTATGCGTGGCGCGGCAATGAACGAAATCGCACGATTTACCGGAAACGGTGGTTTTTCGGTTTGCGCAACATTGTCTGATGATAGCGATATATCGGTGTATTTTAATTCGGGCGATACAAATCGGCATGCACGCATAGATGGCGATAACGCACCACTTTCCGAACTTGGCCAAAAACTGCGCATTGTTTGGGTATCGCCGCGTGAAGATAGAATTTTTGTTGATGCCGCATCGGAACGGCGTGCATTCTTTGACCGTATGGCGACGGGTTTTGATTCTGCGCATGCGGGTCGCACATCACGACATGCAAAACTTTTAACCGAACGTGCGGGCGCAATAAAAAACTATGCTGATTCAAACTGGTTGGATGCAATAGATGCGCAAATCGCCGCGACCGCCGTGGCAATTGCTGCAGCACGAATTCAATATGCGGGCGAAGTGAATTATTTTTTACATGATGCGGCGGTTTCGGTGGACGGGATGGTTGAATCTATGATACTAAATTCCAATGCCGCCGATGCAGAACGCGAATATCTGAAATACCTTAAATCCAATCGCAATTTGGTAAATGATAAAATGGTTATCGATGGGGTAAATAAATCTGATTTTGGGGTGTTTAATAAAAAACTAAATTTGCCCGCAAATTTAACCAGCACGGGTCAACAAAAGACAACTTTGCTAAATCTTATTTTAGCGCATGCGAAACTTATATTTACAAAAATAGGTGCACAACCAATCATACTGTTAGACGAAGCCGCCGCACACCTGGATAAAAACGCGCTTATGGAATTATTTGAAAAACTTGGTGCATCCAATGCCCAGGTTTGGGCGACTGGATTAGATTCAAACATTTTCGATGATGTTCCAAATGCAACATTTGTTACTTGCATAGATGGCAAAATAAGTAATATACTTTAATTCAAAGAAAGGGCGATTATGGCAAAGATAGATTACCAATTATTGTTAGACAATGCATTAAAGTCCGTTGTACGCGAAGCACTGATTTTTGCCCAAATAAACGGGCTGGGCGATGGGATGCATTTTTATATAACATTTCGCACACATGATGCGGGGGTTGTGTTGCCGGATTTCCTGCGTATACGGTATCCAGATATAATGACAATCGTATTACAATATTCATATAACAATTTACATGTATCGGATAAAGAATTTGGTGTCCAATTAACATTTGATGGGCGGCCTTTCTTTATTCGCGTCCCGTTTTCGGCATTGGTTGAATTCAAAGACCCATCGGTTGATTTTATGTTATCTTTTCATAAACAACCATCGCAATCGGTGCCCGATAATGATATTGAGTTACCATTGGATGGCACGGGCGATACAATTCCCGATACCGGTCGTGTTGTATCATTGGATGAATTTAGAAGACGAAAAAAACAATAAAAAAATACCGGCAAATGCCGGTGTTTTTTATTTCTTTTTATGTTCTTTTTTTAAATATTCTTCCAACCAGTGATTGTCAAAGTTCAATGTGCGAACATCACGGTTGTTTAATAATTTCTTTTGCAGTGGAATTGTTGTTTTTACACCTTCGATAACAAATTCGTCCAATGCGCGTTCCGCACGCATAATACACGCCGAACGCGATTGCGCATGAACAATCAACTTTGCAATCATGGAATCATATGTTGGCGGAATTGTATATCCAGTATAAACCGCACTGTCCACACGCACGCCCAAGCCACCCGACGGGGCATATAATGTAATTTTCCCAGGGCAGGGCACAAAGTCCGTTGGGTCTTCGGCATTTATTCTGAATTCGATTGCATGACCATGTGGAATAACATTTGATTGAGTGTACCCCAATTTTTCACCGGCAGCAACGCGAATTTGTTCGCGCACCAAGTCAACACCATATACCATTTCGGTTACCGGATGTTCAACCTGAAGCCGGGTATTCATTTCCAAGAAATAGAATTTGCCATTTTCATACATAAATTCAAATGTTCCAGCGTTAGTATAACCCATTTTCTTGGCGGCGCTTTTGCAAATTTCAATCATATCATCACGTTGTTTCTGGGTCAGTGCCGCGGCCGGACATTCTTCCATAACCTTTTGATTTTTTCTTTGCAGCGAGCAATCGCGTTCACCAAAGATTACAACATTACCGTGTTTATCGCCCAAAACCTGAAATTCAATATGACGTGGGTGTAATAATAATTTTTCCATATACAACGTATCGTCGCCAAAACCGCTGCGGGCCTCGTTCTTGGTAATCTCAAATGCCTCGGCCATTTGGTCTTCTGAAAGCACGGGCCGCATACCACGTCCACCACCGCCAGCCGCGGCCTTTAACATTACAGGATAGCCAATTTTTTTACCCCATTTCAATGCATCTTCCAATGTATCAACCGCACCATCAGACCCCGGAACAACCGGTAAACCACATTCAATCGCGGTTTTTTTGGCATTAACCTTGTCCCCCATTTTGTTTATCATTGTGGCATCGGGTCCAATCCAGATTAAACCATGCTGTTCAACCTTTTGAACGAAATCCGCGCGTTCAGATAAAAAGCCATAACCCGGGTGAATCGCATCGGCATTGGTAAGCAAGGCAGCCGTCAATATTGCGGATTCATTAAGATAAGAATCTTTGGACGGTCCCGGCCCAATACATACAGATTCATCCGCCAATTGAACATGCATCGCATTGCGATCAATTGTTGAATAAACCGCAACCGTACGAATACCCATATCGCGACACGCGCGAATTATTCGCAGTGCAATTTCACCGCGATTGGCAATTAAAACTTTCTTTATTTTTGGCATGACTTTCTTTATTCAATGATTATCAAAGGTTGGTCAAATTCAACAGCCGCACCATCGGAAACCAAGATTTCTTTGACAACACCGTCCCGGTCAGACTTAATCGGGTTAAATGTCTTCATTGCTTCGACCAAAATAACCGTATCGCCGGCCTTGATAGATGCGCCAACCTTGGTAAATGGTTTTGCCCCCGGTTCCGGAGACAGATAAGCAACACCAACCATTGGCGATTTTAACGCATACCCAGATGCAGCATTATCAGATGGTTCACTGTTGGTGTGTTTGGCATTTTCGGACACAGGCAACGCCGGCATCGCAACAGTTGTGCCTGTTTGCTTTGATAAATGTATGTGCTTGCGATATACGCCAAACAAAAATTGGCGTTCCAAATCCAGTTCTGTAATCCCCATATCATCCATTATTTTAGACATGGATTCTACGGTTGAACGAAATGACATAATCATATCCTTTTGTAAAATTACTTTTATATCACCCAAATTCTAACATAAAACCACAACTTGTCAAGGCACAGGGTCAAAACCGAACCCGCCGCCCGGCCGACAGCGCAGAATTCTGCGGATTCCCAAAATTGTTCCGCAAACCAATCCATACCGCAAAATAGCCGTTTTTGCATATTCACTGCATGTCGGAGTAAAACGGCATACGGCACGACCACCAAACGCCGGTGATATAAACCGTTGATAGAAATTTATCATAAATACGCCGAAACTACGCGGCGCATTTGACAATTTTTGCCAAATTTGTGGGTGTTTTTGGTGCATATTTTTTCAATATATGTTTTAATGCACGTGCCATCGCATCGCGCCCCATATCACGGGTGGCGGTCAAAATGGGCGCACGCGCAATGAATACATAGTCAAATTCTGGCACCATTAAATCTTCATAAAACCGAACCCAATCGCGCATAAGGCGCTTTGCCCGATTGCGGTCGGTTGCCAATTTAAATGTATGCTTGGTCGCCGTAAACCCAACACGCGCATTACCCGGAAAGGCGGTCTTTTTCGCGCGCACGATAAAAAATTCCGAACGCGCAGATGGGTCATCGGGCGACATAAGAAAATCACTATGTTTTTTTATTGTATCTCGCATAACATCTAAATAATAGCAGAATATAAATAAAATCAAATGTTTTTATTTGTCCGCCCCTTGATTTTTCGTAATTGTGTGTTTATAGTGTTGAAAAATAATTCGAAAGGGGCAAAGCATGTATAATTGGTTGATGAAATTCTTCTCGGCAGATATGGCAATAGATTTGGGGACCGCAAACACTTTGATTTATGTTAAGGGTCGTGGAATTGTATTGAACGAACCATCGGTTGTTGCGGTTGCCGAAAATCGTTTGTTGGGACGTAAAGAAATATTGGCCGTTGGAACCGAAGCGAAACAGATGTTCGGTCGTACCCCCGGAACCATTACTGCGGTGCGCCCGTTGCGCGATGGTGTTATCGCGGACTTTGAGGTTGCCGAAGAAATGATTAAATACTTTATTCGTAAGGTTCATCACAGAAGCCCCCTTACCGCACCACTTATTATTATATGTGTACCATCATGCGCAACCCAGGTGGAACGCCGTGCTATCCAAGAAGCCGCCGATGCCGCCGGCGCGCGCAAGGTTTATATAGTCGAAGAATCAACCGCTGCCGCAATCGGTGCCGGGTTGCCAGTTGAAAAACCGTTGGGTTCCATGGTGTTGGATATTGGTGGTGGCACAACCGAGGTTGCCGTTATGTCATTGGGTGGAATTGTGTATTCTAATGCTGTGCGCACCGCCGGCGACCAAATGGATTTAGATATTATCGAATTCGTTCGCAAAAATAAAAACTTGCTGATTGGTGAAAATACCGCCGAAGAAATTAAAAAGAAAATCGGAACGGCGATTTCACCGAAAGATAAAACCACAGAATTAACAATGAAGATTAAAGGGCGCGATTTGCTGTCGGGGACACCACGTGAAACGGTTATAACCGAATCTCAAATTGCATCTGCATTGTCCCAGACGGTTACCAAGATTGTTGATACAGTTCGCCACGCATTGGAATCAACCCCCCCAGAATTGTCGGCCGATATTGCCGATTTGGGCATTGCGATGACCGGTGGCGGTTCGTTGTTACGCGGGTTGGATGCAGCGATTCGTGCCGCAACGGGGTTGCCTGCGTTCTTGGTTGATAACCCGTTGGCATGTGTCGCCCGTGGCAGTGGTAAAATGTTATCCAGTTTGGACAAGAACAAACACATATTACAAACAATGTATTAGT
>CACZUL010000022.1 GCA_902784285.1 uncultured Pseudomonadota bacterium
ATAACATAATCACGGCCAACAAGGCGCATTTTACCGGCCTCTTTTACTGCGACTTCACCGCCATATTTTATATAATCATCGGGCGATATAATTTCGGCCCTAATAAACCCCTTTTCGAAATCAGTATGAATTTTACCAGCAGCCTGTGGAGCGGTCATGCCACGCGTTATCGTCCACGCGTGCGCTTCTTTTGGACCAACCGTATAGAAAGTCTGCAGGCCCAGTGTTTCATAACCGGTTTTTATAACCTGCTCTAGTCCCGAATGTTTAAGGCCTAAATCTTCTAGAAACATTTTTCTTTCATCTGGGTCAACAATTTGCGCAATTTCCATTTCTATTTTCCCAGAAATTATTAACACAGGATTTTTACCACCAAATTTATCAACAACCATTTGTGAATACTTATTTCCGGTTGCCGCCGCAGATTCTTCAACATTACACACATAAATAACTGGTTTTGATGTTAATAAATTAAATGGTTTTGTATCAACATTTGTATCACGCGCCAACACAGATTTTTCAAGATTTTCTTTTATTAAATTTGCATCTGCTAATAATTTTATTGCGACCTTATCCAACCCGTGCGCTTTTTTTTCAAGATTTTTTATTTGTTTATTTAAACTCTCTAAATCTGCCAACATAAGTTCTGTTTCTATTGTTTCAATATCGGCAATTGGATCTATACGGCCGTCCACATGGACAATATCATCATTTTCAAAGCATCTTACTACATGAATAATCGCATCTGTTTCCAGTATATTTCCCAAGAATTTATTTCCCAAACCTTCACCATTTGATGCACCACGAACAAGTCCAGCAATATCAACAATTTCCAACTGTGTTGGTATAATTTTTGCGGAATTATCAACCGCCGCCAATTTATGCAATGTTTCATCAGGAACAACAACCCGCCCGGTATTCGGCTCAATAGTACAAAATGGATAATTTTGCGCATCCGCCGCGGCACTTTGTGTCAAAGCATTAAACAAAGTCGATTTTCCAACATTTGGCAAACCAACAATTCCACAATTGAAACCCATAACAAAATCCTTTATAATATAGATAATATGTCATACATGTGGAACGAATTCAATATAAAAACATTTCCGGCGGAAACAATTGTTTACCGCGATGGGGTTTATCAACCTGAACTTTCAACATTATCAGAATCTGAAAATCTATCTGAAAAATATAAATTGCCAGTTCATATTATATATGTTGGAAAAATTACTGGTGAAAATATATTAAATATAAATTTAACTTCATCAAAACAACCGGTGTTTTTAAGTATAAATATAGAAAATAATTTCCCGGCTTTTTTAAACATTTTTATCAAAAATGCCGGGAAAAATTCTGAAATTCGCGGACATATAATGTTAAAAAATTCGTCTGATTTATCTGTTAATATTATGGCCGAACATAAAAATTCAGATACTGGAATTTTACTACAAACAAAAATTATTGGTGAAAAGAACAGTTTTTCAAAAATATCTGGGACGGCAATAATAGATAAAAATTGTAAAAATACTAAATCTGATATTCGTTTTGGTGGTCTTGCCACTGACAAAAGCGCAAAAATAGTCTTTAACCCAAAACAAAGAATATCGTCTATTCCTGAATTTGCCGAACATAGTGCATATATGTTTCATACATCTGAACCCCAAGAAACATATTTACGACAATCTGGTCTTTCTGGGGCCGAAATAAAAGATACTATGATAGAGGCATTTATTAAAGACTTTAACCTATTTTAACATATAAAAATTACGGCATCCAACGATGAATACCGTAATAAAAAATAGAAAAACACGGGGTTTATTTTCTTTTAAAACCCTGTTTTGCTTTGAACTTTGGGTTATCAGGATCAATCAGTACAACCTGTTTACCACGACGAACCTGTTTAATGTTCCCACGTTTCTTCCATGCTTTTAAAGAACTCAAAAATTTCATATCTATATCCTTTTTGCCAAGGCATTATAAACACTTTTTAACAAAAATCAAATAATATATTATTTTTTTGTTTTTATTGTTTATCTTGTTGAAATTGTTGAAAAAGAATTTTAAACAAAGTTTTCAACAATTTTATTCAATATTTCCGGCTTTTTTAATGTTTTTGTTGAAAAATACCGGTATTTAAAACCAGTTGAAAAATATACAAATTTTCAACATTTTAAACAATTTAAGTTTTTTATTTTTTATGCTTGTTGAAAATTGTTGAAATTGTTATAATAGATACAGTCCATAGGAGGGAAATTTAGCAAAATGAAGCAACAAGTGCTAAAAGCTTTGGCGAATCCGTCGCATTTGTTCTATGTGCCATACAGTTTGGCTATCATGAATTTTTTAATTCAGTTTGCTATTTTTACCCCTTTATACATAGTCGGAATGTTTACCCTGGGTATGAAAGATGTAAATAAATATTTAAATCCTTTGTATCTTATCATAAGTATAATAGTAGTTCACAGTATTTTGGCGGCATATTCGAAACGTGATTCACAATTAGGGCAAATTTTGGTTGCAAAATTGAAATTATTCAGAAGTAAAATACCACGGAGATTATCGGCATGATTCAAAATTTTTTTAAGTATTTTGCCGGTGGTTTTTCAGAAACTATTACTTTAACCAGTATAGTAATAGGTGTTGTTATATTATTTATTATATTAATGATGTATATTCCAACAATTACCAAACATGTATTACCAAAATTTGGTTATAAACATTATTCTGAATATATACCGTTTAAAACAGTTTATACTGATGATAGCCTTGAATTAAATGATGGTACTTTGTTACGCGTATATTCCATAGATGGTATTCAAAACAGTATGAAAACAGAAGAAGAACGTGAAAAATTTCTTGATTTAAGGGCTCAGTTGTTTAATCAGATTCATGACCCAAGTGTTATTATGCGTTTCTTTACAGTTCGTGATGCCGTTATTGAAAATACAAATTATGAATTTGATCAGCCTGTATTACAGAAAATATATGACAAATGGCATTCCCAAGGTTTAAAAATTTTTTTGAATAATTATTATGTTGTTTTATCTGTCCGTGGATCTGACGCGCGTGATAAATTAAATCAATATGGAAATTATATAGAATCTATACTTGCAGCATACAAACCACATGTTTTGAGAAATAATTCACGTGATAATATGGCAAAGTTCTTTGGTCGTATTTTTTCACCAATAACAAAACCATCACCTGCTGTATGTGATGAAAAAATTACAAGTGTTTCAACAGTTGACGATGTTGAATTTATGAGAAATGGACTTGTTAAGTATACAAGTGGTAATAATGAATATTACGCTGCATTGATGTCATTTCGTGCCGCACCGGATTATTTAGATGAAGATTTTTTTGATTCTGTTAACACTATACAATCAGAAATGATTTGTATGAATTCTTTTAAAATTATGTCCGCCAGTTCATCTGAGGCTGTAATGCGTCAACGGCGCAGTGTTGCATCAAATGAAAATGATTCAACCGAAGCACAAATTTCAAGTGCAGAATCCGCAATGGATGAAAATGTTTCTGGAAATCAAACATTGGTTGATTATTATCCATTGTTTATATTATTTGGTAAAACAGAAGAAGAATTAAAAAATTACATTGACGAGTTTAAAAAAATATCTGCTTCATTTGGTGTTTCTCCGGTCCAAGAAAGTTTTGCATCAAAAGTTTCATGGTTTTCTATTGTTCCAGGATTTGATACATTTCCACGAACATTTAAAATGTTATCACGTGCCGCCGCAATAACCATTCCTTTGTCCAGTTCGCCGCGTGGTATTGCAAATTCCGATTGGGGTCCTGGACCATTGGTTGTTTTTCCAACGGCCCAGGGTACACCATACCAATTTCAATTTCATGTTTCTGATCAACCGGTTGCGGTTGGACATACATTAACAATTGGTCCAACCGGTGGTGGTAAAACAACCTTATTCTCTTTTTTAATTGCGCAATCATTACGGCATAAAAAATTAAAGGCATTTTTCTTCGATCGTAACAAAGGTGCGGAAATATTTACACTTTCTGTTGGTGGAAAATATGTAACTATGCAGGGTAAAGAAAAAAATGAAAGTAATTTTCTTACTCATTTAAATCCGTTAAAAATGCAAGATACCAAGGCCAATAGAGAATTTTTAAATCGTTGGTTTGCTATGATATCTGAACAATCTGACGCTTTTTCTGCTGAAGAAATTGGACGTGCGGTATCTGTAAACTTTGATTATTTGTCTGATAAAGACCGGATGTTAAAAAATTTATATGAAAGTTGTTTTTCATCAAGTGGAAAAATGCGCGAAGCATTAAAAAAATGGGTGGATCCACTGCAATATGGTGAAATATTTAATGAAGAAACCGATACTTTGGATTTGCAATCACGTTTAACAACATTTGATTTTACAGATGTCTTGTCAAATTCAACATTGGCACCGGCGGTTATATCATATATATTACACAGAATAAATAATACGACTGTATCTGGTGGAAATCCTTCACTTATTATGATTGACGAAACCGCACCAATGCTGGAAAATAAAATGTTCCGTGATAATTTAATAACAGGACTGCAAGAAGGTCGTAAAAATCGCCAGGCATATATGGTTGCATTCCAACGCGCAAATGTTTTAGATAAACTTGGCATAGGTGATGTTATTCGCAGTACAATTGGAACTGTTATGTTTTTCCGTAATCCTGCGGCGGATGCGGCAGATTATGAACATTGGCGTTTAAATCCACTTGAAATGGCATTTATCCAAGGTAAAGCATACCCAAATTTAAAACGTGCGGTATTATTATCAAGACCTGGAAGTAAAGAATCTGTTATTTTAAATACTGAACTTGGCGGTTTGGGCAGTTTGTTAAGATTGTTTGAATCTGGTCGTTCATCTGTATTATTGGCCGAAGAATTATACAGCCAGTTTGGTTCTGCTTTTGTTGCGGAATATCTTAAAAAGCAAGGTGCAGGTGATTTTTAATATGTTAAAAAAAATACTTTGTTTTTTATTTATCCCATTTTGTGCATTTGGTGATGATTGTATTAAATATAAAAAGACACCAGTTATAACAATCAAAAATCCAGAATGGACCAAGACGGTCGTATTATCTGAAAATCCTATGGATGAATATAATGGTAAATATATTGCTTTCAAGTTGCATGGTACCACAGAAACAAGTTTAATAAAAAAATATGATATTGATTTTGGTTTTATACCCGAAGGTGATGGATATTGTTTATTTATCAAAGGTGTTGATGTTTCAATAGGCTATGAAAATTTTTTGGTTAAAATAGATAATTCACACAATATTGATTCTTGCGAATATAATGCAATTTTGAAACACGAAGAAAAACACATAGATGCGGACCTTTCTATTTTAAAAGATTTAGAACCTGATATAAAAAATTCTGTATTTAATGCGATAAATTCTGTAATGCCGATATATGCCAAAGATATTCAAACCGCAGATTTATTATTGGACGAACTTTATAAAAAAATTGAAAATCATCCTGAATTGATTTTATTAGATAAAAAAATAGATGCGGCCCAAGAAATTCGTAATCGTCGCATAGACCAAGAAGAAGATAATCACGAATTAAAAGCATGTAATTCAAATTAAACCAACATTTCGAATTTTTTATGCATACGGGAAATTTCATCATCTATACGGCGGATTTCATCAGTTATATTATTTTCTCCGCTTAATCCACGCACGGTTAAATCGCGTTTCTGTTTTTCCAATGATTCAATATATTTTTGCAACTTCAAAGATATTATATATTTTTCCGCCGAATCAAAATCTAATTCAAAATCCAATTTTACATCTGAATCCAGATTAAGGTTAAACTTGCTTATAAAATCACCATATCGTTCTGCAATCTCGGGATATTTATTAACAATATAAACAAGAGTATTTTTTATAACATTATCTATTTCTGGGACTTCTATATTTAATATATCTTTTGAATTATTATAATTTCTCCACTCTTTATATTTTCTATTTTTATAATCACGTTCATATTCATATTTTAATAAATTATCTTGTATTTTATCTGTACTTTGTTTTAAAAATTTTTCTGCCTGTGTTCTGCCAGATGGAGTCGTTATTAAATAATTTTTATTTGCAATTTGCCACAAGAAATCAACCAACGGCATCGCATTGTTGATAATTTTTTCCATATCTTTTTTTCCGCCTTTGCGCAAAATTTCATCTGGGTCTTTACCGCCGGTAACAAACGCAAAACGAACATCAGAATTATCACGCAAGAACGGTAATATAATACCACATGCACGCGCCGCGGCCTTTTGCCCTGCCCCATCGCCATCAAAACAGAAAATAATATTTCTATTTGCTTTACATAAAATTGCAATATGGTCTTCGGTCAGTGCCGTTCCCAATGGTGCAACCGTTTCGCCGAAACCATTACATTGCATTTGAATTGCATCAATTTGACCTTCAACAATAATTGCGCGATTTGCGCGATGAATATTTTCACGTGCAAAGTTAAAACCAAACAGTGTTTGACGCTTATGAAACATTTCTGTATCGGTTGTATTTATATATTTTGGTTCCGAACCATCCAATGAACGCCCCGAAAAAGCAACAATTTGACCGTGTGCATTAAAAATAGGAAACATCAATTTATCACGAAAGAAATCATACAACCCATAATCCCCGTGGCGAACAAGTCCCGTTGCGATTAACTTATCTTGTTTGGTATTTACAAATTTATTCGCAATTAAATTATTTTTTGGCGCGTACCCAATTCCATATTTTTTTATCATTTCATCAGTAAAACCACGGCCGCGTATATATTCCAACGCATGCGCGCCATCTGGCGTAAATAATTTTTCCGCGTACAACTTTGCCGCCGCCGCCGTAATAGTGATATATGTTTCTTCGGCTTCGATTTGTTGTTGTGTTTTCGGTTTATATTCTGGTAACTTTAATCCAGCCATATCGGCCAATTCTGCAATCGCAGTTTTGAAATCAACATGTTCAGATTCCATTGTGAAAGAGATAATATCACCGTGTTTTCCACAACCAAAACAATGAAAGAAACCCTTCTCTTCACTGACCGAAAAAGACGGGGTTTTTTCATTATGAAACGGGCAACATCCCCAATAATTTTGACCTTTCTTGACAAGCGGTACACGGCGGGATACAACGTCTACAATCGAAAGTCGCTCACGCAATTGGTCGGTAAAATTATTGTCATATTTCGCCATTACTTTTTTGAAAATCTTTTTGTCGGTTTCTTGTTATTTATTAAATCTATCGCAGTTTCTAAATCTGGTTGTTCTGTTACACTAACATTTACACGATTAGAAGATATATATGCGCCATAGCGACCCGTTGGATAGAAATAAATCATCTTTTGTGTTGCCGGATTTACACCGATTTGTATTGGTTCGGCCTTTTTCTTGTCTTCGGATAATAATTCGGTTGCAATTTCCAATGTAATTGTATCACGCGTATATTTTCGTGCAGATGCGTTTTTCTTGCCATCTGTTACATACGGCCCAAATTTACCAACACGATAAGATATACCGTTTCCTAATTCTAACGGTTCGTTTTTGTTTTGTTTATTATCATCTGTATCACTATTATTCAACCGCATGGTATAATCACATCTAGGATAATTTTCACACCCAATAAACGGCCCAAATTTAGAAAGTTTTATTCCCAATGTTCCGCCACATTTTGGACATTTGCAATTACCATTTGGAAACAGATGTTTTTTCATAAATGTATTTATCTCGTCTATAATATCGCCGGTTTTAACATCGCGTGCGCCGGAAATCATACCCTTGGTATCGCCCCAGAACGCATTTAAAGCATCCAGTTTTTCGGTTTTACCATTTGAAACATCGTCCAGAGTATCTTCTGTATTTGCAGTGAAATTTACATCAACCAAATCGGCAAAATATTTTGCCAAATATGCTGCAATAACCCATCCGCCCGATGTAGGATGAAAACGTCGTTGTTTATCTTGTTCAACATATTTGCGGTCAACAATTGTCGACATAATCGTTGCATATGTTGATGGACGACCTATACCCAATTCTTCCAATTTTTTAACCAACGAAGCCTCGGTATACCGTGCCGGTGGCTGTGTAAAGTGTTGTTCTGGTTTTATTTCTGATACAGTGATTTTATCACCAACATTCATTGCCGGTAATTTTGTTTCGGCTTCGTCATCATTATCATCACGGTCTTCAATATAAACCTTCATAAATCCATCAAAGGTGCGTGTTCGACCAACCGCGTGGAAAGTTGCAATTTTATCATCTGTTAAAATATCTGCTGCGACCGAATCAAATTCTGCATTTGTCATTTGACATGCGATTGTCCGTTTCCATATTAAATCATAAAGTTTTTTATCATCACCGGTTAACTCCGGTGTTGCTATATCAAAATGTGTTGGACGAATTGCTTCGTGTGCTTCTTGCGCATTTTTAGATTTGGTTACATAAATATTTGGCGATGTGGGTAAAAATTTATCACCATAGTTTTTAGAAATATATTTTCTGATTTCACTAACCGCCTCGTTTGATAAATTCGTTGCATCGGTACGCATATATGTAATAAACCCATTTTCATAAAGTTTTTGTGCAACGGACATAGTTTTTTTAGACGAGAAATAAAGTTTACGTGCGGCCTCTTGTTGAAGTGTGCTGGTTGTGAACGGTGCATACGGTTTATTTGAAACTTTTTTCTTATCTATACGTGATATACTGGCGCGTACAGGCGTTTTTAATTTTGATAAAACATTATTTACATCAGATTCATTTTTTAATGTCATCTTTTCTATTTTTTCGCCATTAAAAAATGTTAAATTCGAATCAAAAGATTGTTTTGAAAAATCACATTTTCCTGAAACAGACCAATATTCATCTGATTTAAAATCTTCAATTTCACGTTCACGGTCAACAACCAATTTAACCGCCACAGATTGGACGCGTCCGGCAGATTTTCCAAGGTTGCGCCGCCACAATAACGGTGATATTTCAAATCCAATTAAATAATCCAATGCGCGCCGAACCAAATATGCATCAACCAAATTAGAATCTATTTCGCGTGGATGTTCAATCGCATCCAGTACCGCATTTTTTGTAATTTCATGAAACGCGACACGATAAACAGGTGTTTTCCCCAACAATTTTTTTGAGTTCAATATATCCAGTATATGCCACGCAATTGCTTCCCCTTCACGGTCAGGATCCGATGCCAAATATACCGCATCGGCCTTTTTAACATTGTCAGTAATCAGTTTAATTTGTTTTTCTTTTCCGGGCATAATTTGCCAACGCATTTCAAAATTATGTTCTGTATCAACACTGCCATTTTCGGGGACTAAATCACGAACATGACCAACAGATGCAATAACATGCCATCCCGACCCAAGGTATTTTTCAATCGTTTTTGCTTTTGACGGAGATTCCACAATCAATAACTTCATTTCTAACTTCCTTTGGCAGATAACTGTTGGTCTTTATGTATGTGCGCATTTTCACAAAGCCCAAAGCCGAACATCAGTGATAAAAGACTGCTGCCACCAAAGGACATAAGTGGTAATGGCACGCCCACGGTTGGGACTAATCCTAAAACCATAGAGATATTTATAAAATAATAAATGAAAAAGTTCAACATAAAACCAAAACATACCAATTGGCCAAACCTGTTTCGGCACATTTTTGCGGCCCAGAACAAAATAACAACAATCACACTGTATAAAACTAACATGAAAAAGGCACCGAAAAATCCAAATTCTTCACCCAACATAGTAAATATAAAATCTGTCTGTTTTTCCGGCAAGAAAGATTGTTGTGATTGTGAACCATTTAAATAACCTTTACCAAATAACCCACCACTGCCGAATGCGATTTTTGCTTGATTTATCTGATAGCCCGCACCACGTGCATCATGGTCAGGGTTTATAAATGTTATAATTCTTTCGCGTTGGTACTGATGTAATCCACCATACCAAACAACAGGTGCTGCCATAACTGCAAGTATGGCACCAATAACAAACCATTTTTTATTTGCACCAACAATATAGAACATACCAATAGTAATCATCGCAATAGACATCGCGGTCCCAAGGTCAGGCTGGATAACAATCAAAGCAAATGGAAACAGCATCATAAGCGATGGTACAATATAATTTTTAAATTTGTTCAAATCTACAGAATTCATCCATGCAAAATATCGTGCCAATGCCAAAACCAAAGCCATTTTAAACATTTCAGACGGTTGAATATGTATAAACCCAAGGTTTAACCAACGCTGGGCCCCCATACCTGTATGACCAATAAAGGTAACCAAAATAATCAAAACAAGTGCAATGGCATAAATAATATTTGCAGACTTTATCCACAGTTTTATATTTGTAAAAGCAGCAACCGAAAATACCCCGAATCCAATAATAATTTTCATCAATTGAGATAAAGCAAACGGTTGCCATGCGCCACCATCTGCGGAATAAAGCATAACAACAGACATAATTAAAACCAAACACATCGGAACAAAAAGTGCCCATGAAAACCGAGAGAGTTTTTCCGAAAAACTCATCATATTTGCATTGGAAACACGTGTCTGTCTTGTCATTTTTTTTATTCGTTTTCTAACAGTTTTTTCATTGTAGCAGCAGCGGTACGCGCGGCACTGCCACTGGACCCGGAATGTTCTGTAATTACGCATACAGCGTATTTAGGCTTGTCTGTCGGTGCATACCCAACAAAAAGCCCATGATTACGCATATTCCATTTTAATTGGTCATTTGTTAATACACCCTTTAATCGTTCAGCTTTTGAAATGCTGCGCACCTGGGAAGTTCCGGTTTTGCCACCCATTTTTGCCCCGTTTACATTTATTGCACTGCCAAATGCGGTTCCACCTTTTTTTAAAACCTCTTCTAATCCATTAAGAACAAGTTTTATATTTTTATCTTGCAACCCCATACTTTTAAAGTTTGGTTTTTTATCATCTTGAATAAGTCTTGGAACAACGCGTTTATTTGATGCAACGCGTGCCATCATAACCGCCAATTGCATACAATTTACCAAAATAAACCCCTGCCCTATGCCAGAAATAATAGTGTCTCCATGAACCCATTTTGAACCGACATTTGATTCTTTCCATTTTCTGTCTGGAATAACACCAGGCATTTGTTTAGAAACAATATCTTCTATATATTTTTCTGTCATTCCCAATCGTATAGCCATACGTTTAATCGCATCGATACCAATGCGCAACGCCAATTGGTAAAAGTAAATATCGCAAGAATGTTTTAATGCGCCAACTAAATTAACCTTTCCATGACCTTTGGCTTCCCAACAGTGGTAACGCCGGTCCCCATAATCCCAATGTCCCGGGCAAAATACAGTCTCGCCAGGTGTTACTGCGCCGGCTTCTAATGCGGCCAACGCCACAATAATTTTAAATGTGGACCCGGGCGGATAAAGGCCTTCAAAAGTTTTGTTCATAAATGGTTTTGCAAAATTTTGTCGCAACGATTCCAAATATTCTTCTGAATCATCACCAGAAAAATTATTTGGATCAAAACTTGGCGTTGATGCCATAGCCAAAATATCACCGGTTTCAATATCCAGCGCGACTCCACAACCAGACTTATGCAATGTCAAAGCATCATATAAAGTTCGTTGCGCATTATCATTTATTGTTGTTTTTATGTCGTTTCCGGTAACAGACGGTTTAAATTGTGTTTTATCTTCACCGGTAATACGACCAACCGCATTTGTTATCATAACTGTTTGGCCTGGTATACCACACAAAGTCTTATTAAATTTTTTTTCTAAACCTGTAATGCCTGTGGTATAAAAAGGCGCATTTGCAACAGGTTTATCGGGTGCCCCAACATACCCAAAAAATTGTGCACCTGCTGGCCCAAGTTCGTAAACACGACCATAACCACTCTGCACATGTAATCCGGCCAGGTTTTTTGCCTGGACCCGGGCAAGTGTATTCCAATCGGCATTTTCACTAATAAGTACGGGTTGAAATTTTTGTTGTTTTTTTATTCGTGCCCATATTTTATCAACCCTTTTCTTGGAAAGATTTAAATCATTGGCGACAGTTTCAACTAAATGCTCCAAATCTTCGGTTTCTTCGGGGATAATATATATACGATAAATCGGCGCATCATGCGAGATAGCCGACCCAGACCGTGATAAAATCTTTCCTCGTTCAGGCATATTTATTTGAATACGAAACGAATTGTTTTCGCTTTTCTTTTTATAACTTCGATATCCAAAAAGTTGCATTTGTAACATTCGCAAGACTAATCCAGATGTAAGAATCATGCCTGTTGTCAGGAACAAAGCACTGCGGCGGTCAAATTGTTTTGATATTTCTGTATCAATCATCTTGCACCACCTGGATAGTTGTTATTATTGGAATATACATAATAGACAGAATCGAAAACATCGTCATTCCAGAAAACAAATTTGTAAAACTTAGGTGTGATACAACCAGTAACAAAATAACAGTTCCAACAAACCCCATAAACGCAAATATTCCATCCCGATTTGTATGTGTTAAATCTATAAATGTCTGCAGGTTCATAACAACATAAAACATACAATAAAAAATCGTCCACATTAAAAGAGTATTAAATTTGTAATCTATCAGAAAACATAACAATATCGCAAATGCCGTGAAATAAGGCACAGGGCGTATAAAAGAACAATAAAATATAGGTATAATGGCAAGTATTCCACCCGGGTTTATCCATGGCACAGAAAGACGCCATAATGCAACCGCGATAAGAAACGGAAACAGTGTCTGTAAAGATTTTATAATCTGTTGCTTCATCTGTATGTATCATTTTCAGAATTGAATTTTAATACCATAACTCGTGATAACTCACGCGGGGTTATGACATCAACATCTGAATCGTTTTTCATTGTTCCAACAAATATGTCTGGTGGTAAAACGCCGCTAATACCACTGGTTACCAATTTTACACCGGCGTCTGCCTGAAATTTATGATCACTGAAAAATCCAATTGTCGGTGTATTCGAACCGTTTCCAGCCAAAAATCCATAAACTTCAGACCCGGCCACACGTACCGCAATATTTGTATTTGAATCTATCAAAGAACGCACGCGTGCAAAATTTGCCCCAGAATCGATGACTATGCCGGCCAATGTATTATCAAACGATATGACAACCATGCCGGCCTTGATTCCATCACGCGAACCACGATTTACAAGAAACGTTCCGTGATTCAACGCAGAATTATCAAATACTACATCGGCGACAACACTGGCATAGGGATTTTCATGCACAATGTCTAATTGCCGTTGCAGTTCTTGATTTTCGATTAATGCAATATCACAGTTGTTTTTGTCGGCCAATGCCTGGTCTAAACGTGCGCGCAGTTCTTCGTTTTCTTGTTCCAAATTGTAAATATCGTGTACCCGTTTTATAATTTTTCCACCCGCCCGTACCGGCCAAGTTACCAAATCGCCCACACCATTTGCCAGCGGCATAGCAATATGTGCCACCCCATTCATAATGCGATAATCGGGTTTTGCGACAACAATGTATATAAATATAAAGAGTAAAATCACCGCAACAATCGCGGATTTTATAATTGTGTGCAACCTGGAAGATATTTTCTTTGGATTCATTTGTGGTCAGTTTAAACGCAAAAAAATTATTATTCAATAAAATTCAATAAAAACTTGATTTTTCATTTATTTATGTCAAAATATGGCCGTCAAACGTCCGAAATGGCAAAGGCATTGCCATAAGGATATAGTTAAAACAAGAGGTTAAAAAATGCCAAAATTAAAAACAAAGTCATACTTGAAAAAGCGTGCAAGAATGACTGCGACCGGTAAAATCAACGTTCGCAGAAACGCCCACAAAAAACTGTTGCGTAAAAAATCCGCGCGTGCGAATAACGCCGGTTCTAAACCGCAATATCTGAACGAAAACATGGTAGGCCAGGCAAAAATCTTGGCTCCGTATGGTTTGAAATAAAGGGGGCGCGAAATGGCAAGAGTAAAACGTGGAACAACCGTTCGTCAAAAACACAATAAAATTCTTGAACGTGCCAAGGGTTATCTTGGCCGCCACAGCAGCACATATCGTGCCGCGCGTGAAAAATCCGAAAAGGCGGGTCAGTACGCATATCGCGATCGTCGCGCCAAAAAACGTGATTTTCGCAGTTTGTGGATTGTCCGTATCAACGCGGCGGTTCGTCCTTCTGGCATCACTTACAGCCAGTTTATGAACGGTTTGCGCAAGGCGGGTGTCGAATTAGACCGCAAAGTTTTGGCGGAAATGGCATATGCTGGTGATAAAAACTTCACCAAATTGGTCGATACCGCAAAACGATTTATCAAGGGTGAAAAATAACCCTTGGCGGCAAATTGTTTTTTGTTTATGATTATGGGGCCGCAGATGCGACCCCATATTTATTAAAAGGTAAAATTATGCTAAAAGAAAAAATTGAAAATACCAAATCGTTAAATGAATTACAGGAATTATATACATCTACATTCGGTAAAAATGGCACGATGACCGTGCGCTTGAAAGAGATGAAAAATCTGGACAATGATGCGCGCGCAGAATTAAACCGCGAAAATACCGAATTGCGCGAATTATTCAAAAACAAACAGTCTGAATTAGAAAATGCGGCATTAAATGAGAAATTGGCTGGCGAATATATTGATGTTACATTGGACTGCGAACCTGAAAATCGTGGAACGATTCATCCTTTGACCAAAAGTTTCAAAGAAGCCGTAGATATTTTTGAATCTTTGGGATATACATTTATGACGGGACCAGAAATTGAGGACGATTGGCATAACTTTACCGCATTGAATATGCCGGCATACCATCCAGCCCGCGATATGCAGGATACATTCTTTTTGAAAAATGGTAATGCGATGCGTACCCAGACCAGCGCGGTTCAAATTCGTGCTATGGAAAAACATGGGGCACCAATTAAAATGTTTTCTGTTGGTCAATGTTATCGTCGGGAATTAGATGCAACACATTCTGCAATGTTTGGTCAAATAGAAGGTTTGCATATTGATACGATTGACAAAGGTATAAATTTATCCGATTTGTTGGCGACAATGCGAACATTTGCGTCCCGGTTCTTTGAACGGGACGATGTAGAATTGCGTATACGTCCGTCTTATTTCCCTTTTACGGAACCATCCATAGAAATAGATATGAAATTTGGTGATAAATGGATGGAATTATTGTGTGGTGGTATGGTTCATCCAAATGTATTAAAAAATTGCAATGTCGATCCAAATAAATATCAAGGTTTTGCTTTCGGATTTGGTTGGGCACGATTAGCAATGGTTAAATATGGTCTGAACGATATACGTGCCTTCACAGATTCAGATGTGCGTTGGTTAAAAAATACGGGTTTTTAATAAAGGGGTAAAAAAATGAAATGGTCTTATGAATGGTTGAAACAATATTTGGATACAGATTTAACCCCACGGGAAATTGCAGATAAATTAACAGCAATCGGGTTAGAGGTTGAAAATTTGTCAGAATCCGTCCCACCAATTGCGGCGAAAATAGTGGAATGCAAACCGCATGAAAACAGCGACCATTTGCATGTGTTAAAGGTTGATGATGGTTCTGGAAAGTTGCGCCAGGTTGTATGCGGTGCGCCAAACGCGCGTGAGGGTTTAATATCTGCATTGGCCGTACCCGGATGTATAATCCAAGGACATAAAATTGAAAGTGGAAAACTGCGTGGTGTCTTGTCCGATGGTATGATGTGCAGTGGTCGAGAATTGGGCATAAATGATGATGACAGTGGAATTATAGAATTACCAAAAAAAACAAAAATTGGTTCGCCGGTTATTGATTGTCCGATTATATTTGAGACATCAATTACGCCAAATCGGCCCGATTATTTATCTGTACGCGGAATCGCATTAGATTTAAGTGCTGCTGGTGCCGGTAAGTATATTGAAAATAAGATAGATAATTTAAAATTGGTTAAAGGTGATAGAAAGGTCAATCTTCTTGCCCCAGACGCATGTCCGACATATCGTTTTTGTGAAATTCATGGCATAAAAAATTCTCCTTCAAACAAAACAATACAATCGCGTCTGTTGTCTGCGGATATAAACCCTAAAAATGCACCGATTGATACAACAAATTATATTTGTTATGATTTGGCACAACCGATGCATTGTTTTGATGCGGATAAAATCGTTGGCGATATAACTGTACGTATGGCGAAAAACGGTGAAAAGTTCACAGATTTGTTCGGAACAGAATATGAACTGTGCGACAAAGATTTGGTTATATGCGATGATGCGGGGGTATTGGCTTTGGCTGGTATTGTTGGTGGTGAACGCAGTTGTACCAGTGATAATACAAAGAATATTATACTTGAATCCGCATACTTTAATCCGGTAACTGTTCGCAAATCGTCAAAGCTGTACGGCATATCAACAGATTCTTCATATCGTTATGAACGTGGTATAAATCCAGATGGAACGGCCGCCGCATTGGCATCTGCCGCCAAGATTATAATGGATGAATGTGGTGGTAAAATTGTAAATGTTGGTGTTGCCGGTCGTGATTCCTATACACCGAAATCCGTGGTATACAATCCGAATTTATTTGAACAAAAAACAGGTATAAAAATCGATGCAAAAATTCAGAGAGATATTTTGAAAAAATTGCATTTTGAAATAACTGAAAACAAAAATGGCGATTGGGTAATTGTTCCAAACCCTCAAAGAACGGACATAGTAATCCCTGAAACGATAGTGTCTGAACTGGTGCGTATTTATGGGTATGAAAAAATAGGTCTGAAAGAAATGCCGGAAAGTACAAAAAATACTTTTCATAAAGATTTCGAACTGGAATTAAAACAGAAATTGGCAAATCGCGGGCTGAACGAAACTATAACTTTTGGTTTTGGTAATTCGCGTGTCGAAAAATTGATATCTGAAACTATAACTTTTGGTTTTGGTAATTCGCGTGTCGAAAAATTGATATCTAATAAACCAATTATTGATATTGCGAATCCTATTATTGTTGATTTAGATACGGCGCGTAATAATTTAATTGGAAATCTGTTAATTGCGATTGCCAATAATGAAAAACACGGGTACCCCGATATAAATATATTTGAATTGGGTGCAGTTTTTGATGGCGATACGCCGGGGGCACAACGTACATCTATATGTATAGTGCGCACGGGTGA
>CACZUL010000023.1 GCA_902784285.1 uncultured Pseudomonadota bacterium
TAATTTGCAATTTAGAATCCATGTGGTAAATTCTACAATCATGAACATAATGAAGCAAGTTTTAAATTTAGCGGCACGCGCAGGCGCGGCGGGCGATGTCCCAATTGGGGCGGCGATTGTTCGTAACGGAAAAATCATCGCACGTGGCGAAAACCTGGTTCAAAGAAAACAGAACCCAACACTGCACGCAGAAATAGTCGCGATAAATCGCGCGTGCAAGAAACTGGGGACAAAATTCTTGGACGATTGCAATATTTATGTATCGCTGGAACCGTGCGCAATGTGTGCAACCGCAATTTCTTTTGCCCGCATCCGTAACATATACTTTGCGGCAACTGATGAAAAGGGCGGGGGCATCACCGCAAACGCACGCGTGTTCGAAAACGATAAACACCTGTGGCACCCAAATATAATTCAAATGCCGGAATACGCGGATGAATCCGCCGAATTACTGCGCAAATTCTTTGCCGACCGGCGCAAAAAAGATTAAAACCAAAAGGAATATTAAATGGAATACACACCCGATGAAAAACGTATGTTTAACGAATATATTGTCGCAAACTATAACTGTCGCAATAAAGACGCTGTTACCGTGACATTGATTCCAACATATGCAACCGCAGCCCCAAAACAAATTACATTAGATAATCATTGGGGTGCCCGCAAAAAAATGTTAGATGCAGACAGTTGTATATGGAACATTGGTTCTTTGGTCACTTTAACCAAAGACGGTAAAATCAAACCGGTTAAATATGATATGCGCAAATGTGACACTATGTTGGTCACCGGTGCATATAACACATTTAACACATCGCGAATATTATCGTTGATGGGCAAAAAGTTTGGTCAGACAATACTGTGTATTTCCCCGGAACCAATACATATTTGGCATCAAAAATTCTATTCAACTGAACGGGGCGATATCGTATTGGTTCGCCCAACCAACCCAAAATTGGAACCAGACAACGAATATCAAATCCTGCGTAATTTCACAATGGAAGAAAAAATACGCAAGTTTTTTGAATCGCAACGCCAAAGATAATACCACGGTGCATTACAAGTGCCGGAATATGTGGGCGTGTTTGTCAAACGGCGTAAAAAGGAATAAAATAAAAAGATTAAAAATGTTAAAGAACAGATGGATTATTACCAAAAAGATTTCTGTGGCAAATTGTCCCGGCAGATTCAATTATACCATAGTCCCGGTTGACGGATGGGCCGACAAGGATGGTTATGAATTATATGATAAAGACATTTTATCAAAACGAAATCTTGATATTGGCACATATACCGATGATGAATTGAACCCAGTATACGAACACTATAAATACCTGAACACCGATACCGCCACCATAGAATCAACCACAGTCCAGGTGTATAAACCTGGCATGACCCGGTTAAATGTTTTTGGGGACCGTTTTGGTGAATTTTCCTTTTTGGTTGATGACCAAGGCATACCGTTCAGAATAGAACGTGGCGATAACATTTTGGTTCAGCGCAAATATGACGTGGCGGACTTTGTATGACCCCAAGAACCCGATGATGATGACGATGAATACAGCGACCCATTATTGCAGGATATTATGGGGACACGCCGTGAAATGCAAAGATGCCAAGAACCGGAAGAATTGGTTGGGCCTTACTTTCACATACTGTATAATGTGACCACAAAACGCAAAGCAAAAAGTTTTCCAAAAACCAAAAAAACGCACTCAAAAAGTAATTTCGGCGATTGTGACCGTGTGGTCGTATTGGGTGTTTCACCCACATGTCTTGAATACGATATGCAAAAGCACCTGATTATACACAGCGACAAATTCGGGTTAATAAGTTGTTTGGCCGATGAATATCAATCCGAATTCCATGCCTATACCCAAGATAAACTTTTAATTCAGCAATACTATGATTACAACGCGGGCGAAATTGCATACAGGATACTGGCCAACAAAACCATCGATGACATGCGCAGTTTGATGTTAAGACGGAATATTCAATTCCGTCATCGGTAACAAACTAAATCAAACTTTTACCGGTCATATCCGACGGTTTTTCTAAACCTAACAACTTCAGAATTGTCGGTGCCACATCCGCCAATCCACCATTTCTGATCTTTTTATATTTTGGCTCGCTTACCATAATGGCCTGCACTTTATTGTTGGTGTGTGCCGTCCATGGCGCATCTGCCTTGTCATCCCACATTTTTTCGGCGTTACCGTGGTCGGCAATAATCAGCATTTTTCCAGCCAATTTCAATACCGCCGGCACAATCTGAGCCAATTGCGCGTCCAAACATTCCATTGCTTTTATGGTTGCAGCCTCGTTTCCGGTATGTCCAACCATATCGCCATTGGCAAAATTCATCAAAACCACATCGAATTTTGACAGTCGTGGCAACAGTGCATTGGTAATTTCCGGAGCAGACATTTCCGGCTTCATATCAAAAGTCGCAACAGATGGAGAATCTATTAAAACTTTTTCTTCGCCCTTGAAATCCACAGTGCGTTCGGCATCCATAAAGTATGTTACATGATTATATTTTTCCGTTTCAGCAATGCGTAATTGTGATAACCCCGCCGCCGCAATCACATCACCCAAAGTGTTTTCAACCGGAATATCAACCAATAAAGCAGGGCATTTCTCATTTAATCCTTCGCCATATTGCGAAAAGCACAAAATATGCGCCCCTGTATCCAACATAGCACGCACAATTTGCCGTGCACGGTCGCTGCGATAATTCCCAAATATAAATCCATCGCGCCGTGTAATTGGTGTTGGTTTTATGACAGTTGGCTTGAAAAATTCATCTGTAACCCCTGCCACATAAGAATCTTTGATTGCACTTTCAATAGAATCTGCGGTATGTTCAGATTTTGCCCGCGCCAGTGCGTTAAACGCCAATTCTGTACGATCCATATTCTTGTTACGGTCCATCGTCCAATACCGTCCCGACAGTGTTCCAAAAAACGCCCGGCCATCGGCAAAATATGGTGCTAACATGCGTTTAATTGTGCGAACATATTTCATTGCGGATTTTGGCGGCGTATCGCGCCCATCGCCAATAAAGTGTATACATACACGCAAACCCGAATCCAAAATATACTTTGCAATTTTCATTTCGTCCCGAACATCAGAATGAACACGGCCATCGGACATTAAACCCGCAAAATGAACAATTCCACCATCGCGCTTAACATCGGCAACAAATTTGTTCAGCGGTTTATTTTTTGACCAATCTTCGCGCGCAAAACGCAACAAATATTGCATAACAACACGTCCCGCACCGATACAAATATGACCAACTTCGGAATTTCCCATAAGGTTTCCCGGCAAACCTACGGCGGTGCCACTTGCCCGCAAAAGCGAATTTGGATATTTTTTTATTAAACTACGAAAAAACGGCATCTTTGCCAATTCCACCGCATTATGCGCACGGCTTTCACTGTATCCAACACCATCCAATATACACAAAACAACCGGATTTTTCATATTTTTCCCCTTTTAAAATAACTTAAATGTAAACAAAGCATATCACAATGCTTTTTTGATTGCAAAACAAAAAGAAAAATTGTATAAAACCAACTAGGAAACGCATCCTTTTATACCAAGGGAGAAAAATTATGGCGGGCAAAACATATGTTCCAACCACAGTAGACCAACACATTGGTAAACGCATGCAATTGCGGCGCAATATGTTGGGATTGTCTTTAAAAGATTTGGCCAACACATGTGGGGTAACATTTCAACAGATACAAAAATACGAAAGCGCAGACAATCGCATATCGGCATCACGCCTTTTTGAAATTGGTACGGCCATGCAAACCCCGGTTTCGTTCTTTTTTGTGGGATTGCCAGGTAATATGCCGGATGAAAACAAAAGCACGCGTTCAATTCATGTCCAATCGCCTAATTCAGATGATCCATTGGTTCGTACGGAAAGCTTGGAATTGGTTTATTTATATTGGAAACTTTCCAGCGACAAACAACGTCAATCTGTTATGAACCTGTTAAAAACATTGGTTGACGGGGAATAGGGCAATCGTTACCGTTTTACACAAAAACCAATTAAAAAAAAAAATACCGCCCAAATGGGCGGTATATATTTAGTGTGCCGCTCTAATTGTAGCCTTCAACTGTGTATAAATTGCCTCCATCACACTGCCCGACGTACATGTGGTTGATGCTGTATCTTGCGTAGTATCTACAACACATGTTCCAAATAGATTTGAATCTAGCAGTTGCGCTTTAAGATTGTCATCTGTTGTAACATTGCTGGGCAAAACATCGGAGTTTATTTTACCGTCAGTTGTTTGAACAACTGTGGTAGGTAATACACCGGCACTTATCTTACCGTTAGTTGTTTGAACAACTGTGGTAGGTAATACACCGGCATTTATCTTACCGTCAGTTGTTTGAACAACTGTGGTAGGTAATACACCGGCATTTATCTTACCGTTAGTTGTTTGAACAACTGTGGCCGGCAAATTAGAACCATCTGTTTTTACATAACCACTCAACGCACTGGCATCTGCCTTGCCGCTAACTGTCGTAGACAATGCCGACAAATCACTGGCGTCTGCTTTGCCTTCAATTTTCCCGGCCAACGAGTTATTTCCACTTCCCAATGATTGACATACAAAGTAAGGATCATTACTCGTCTGATCTATACAACGCAGATATGCCGATGTATCAGCAGTACATTCCCCGTTGGGTTTTACAATTTCAACACAGTTATCTTTGACAACAAATGTCGAATTACCACTGGAATTACATGTTTCACGTGTAACGGTTCTGCTGCCAATCTGACTGTAGTAAGATTTGCCAGACACCACATTACCCTTGCTATAAGGACTGGTGGTTGTTTCCTTTTTAACTATGGTCGTAGAATTTTCATTTCCGGCACATACATTGTCTTCTTTGCCTTCAATTTTCCCGGCCAACGAGTTATTAGACCCCAAATCCTGGCATACATAATATACGCTGTCTGTTGTCAACGCGGCATTTGAACATTGCAAATAAGCTTTGTTGGCCCCAGTGCATTTGCCAGTAGGTTTAGCAACCTCAACACAAGTATCCTGTTCATAGAATGTTTGTGTTCCGCTGCACATCTGTTTTGTGATTGTTTGGCCACCAATCTTGGAATAAATTCCATCTGTCTTGGTTCCACGATCATATGCCGTACTGGTTGTTTTCTTAACTATCGTTGTGCTATTAGGATCGCTCTCACACGGATCAAAATCTTTACCATTTGTTCCGTTCGTGCCGGCTTGACCATCCGCACCATCTTCAACAGTTTCTGTCCATAACGTCTGATTGTTACAATCTTTCTGATTGTTACAATCTTTTGCCGTTATCGTGGTTACTTTGCCGACCTTGTTTTTACTCAAAGTAGTCGCACATCCGTCATTACCGGCCGCACCTGTCGCACCAGTCGCCCCATCACAAACCTGCTTAGATACCGCATTGCCATCATCTACACATGCCGTACCTGTTGCATTTGCTTTCTTGTTTTGCACAGACAGTGTATAACAATTTGTGTTCGTATCTTTATCACTCATTGTAACCACTGCTTCGCACGAAATCGGTGTCCGACCGTCACAGACCTGCTTGCTAACCGCTGTGCCTGCGGTACAAGTACCACTTACCAAAGAATATGGTGTTTTAGTAATGGTATAGCAACCACTCGCATCCTTTTCGCCGATATCGACTTTGTCCGCGCACCCCGGATCACCATCCACACCATCTTCAACAGTTTCTGTCCATAACGTCTGATTGTTACAATTTTTCGCCGTTATCGTGGTTACTTTGCCGACCTTGTTTTTACTCAAAGTCGTCGCACACCCATCATTACCGGCCGCACCTGTCGCTCCAACCAAAGACGCTCGTTACCATTGGTCCCATTGACACCATTGGTTCCATTTGGAACAACGATACTGCCAATCACATGTGTATCAGCATTTGCCCCCATTACCAGGGCGACCGCTGTACAGATTCCCCAAAAAGTCATCTTTTTAACCATCTGACTTCCTTTTTGTTTTACAGGTTAGTTTTTATTCCTCACAGATAACATCATATTGTGCTGCTTCTTCTGTGCTTGCATTCTCGTTCTTTACAACGGTAATGGAACGACACGGGGTTACACCTGGGTCACCCTTTAAATCTTGCTTGGCTGCCAATACTGCAACTGTACTATTGCCGTCTTTCAAAACATAAGATTCAACACCATTTACCGTTTCGGTTGCAAATGTTACTTCATTAGACAAAACCTTGTCTTTATCTGCCTTGTTGGCAAGATTCGCCGTAACAGTTGCCTGATAAGATTCAAATGTTGCCTGAGGCACACGACTTTCTGCGGTTTGTTGCGCCGTATCGGCTGCGCTTTGGGCGACAGCAATCGCCGCGGTAATCGTACTTGCGTTTTCTGTGGTTATAGCCCGGCATATATTGTACATCGCCCCTGTATCTGATCTTGTGCATTCCATTTGTTGACCGCCATTGCCACTGCATATATCTTTATTTGCCGAAACAACCGGTATGCAAGTATCTGGATAATCGGTACTATTGTTGCTGTTATTACACATCGTTTGATTCAGGGTTACATATCCCGCAGCGGTCGCTGTTGGAGCGGTGTATGTCTTTGTATAAGTTTTTACCGCTGTTGCCGGATTGGCCACACCATCACAGACCCCAAGTCCATCTGGAATTTCAAACGTTTGATTTGTTGACCCGCATGTATATTGTGCGGTTGTTTTATGTGTCTCATCGCTGTGCGATGTTGTGAAATTTGGTACACAGGCATCGGTCCCCGCTGAAACCGTGAAAGTATCTATCACTTGGTTGGTACAAGTGTTTTTTAACGTTGTTGTAACAGCGGCACGTCCTTCAACGGTCGTTTCAGCGGTTTCCGCAGTAATTGAACACCCTTGAGCACCTTGTTCACCCTTAGGTCCTTGAAACGGCACACCTGATCCACATGCCGGGAAATTAGTACCATCATAAATATACAACAATGAATCATCCCGATTAAAATAAGCATCGCCTTTTACCAAATTTGTCGTATCTATCGCATTTAACGCTGTGCAATTAGCCACGGCATCTTGGTATTGAATACCCGTACCTGGAACACCCTGGGGACCACGCTCAACGATGATGCTGCCTATAACCTTGGCATCAGCATTTGCACCGAACAACATGGCAACCGCCGCACAGATTCCATTAAATAATATTGTTTTTTTCATTTTACCTTCCTTTTTTTGTTTTTAAAATCTATTGCTTTTTATTTGTAATCTTTTACTCTTCGCAAACCAAGTAATATCTGCTTCTGCCACCTGAATCACTGTATGTCTCATCCAAAACCAGATTTATACCACCTGGGCACGGGCTTGCGCCATCCGAGCCCTTAGATACATTATATTGCCCAAGAATTTTATTCGGATCGTCTTTACATCTTATCGTAACTTGGGTATCACCAGTTGCGGTGAACTCTGACAGATATTCCGGTTCGCACGCATCATTACCACGTGGACCTTGTTCGCCCTGAAGTCCTTGAATACCTTGGGGACCTTGGGCACCGTCATCGCCCTTATCGCCTTTATCCCCCTTATCACCTTTATCTCCCTTGACACCATCGGGTATAGTTATCGTACGGGAATCACCACATCCACTAATTGTAAGTATTGTAGCATTGTCATCGGTATTACGTGCGGTGCTGAATTCGGAAGTACATCCATCATCACCCCTAAGTCCTTCTATCTCTAAATCGTGTGCATCACCATTTTCATCTTTGTACCACAATTTGTTAGCTTCAGAGTTGTATCCTATTTCAATATGCGGTCGGGCAGCCCCGATCGCGCTATCTACCTCGGCTTTGGTATATGTGGTCGATTTGTCCGCTTTATTGTCCGATAAAGAAGCGATATTTCCTTCGGCCATTTGAACACGGGAACCAAGTTCGGTTAAATCGCCTTTGGCCGCATAATAACCATCTGCGGTTTCTTTGTTCAATTTACTGGATGCCGCATTTTCAGCCGCAGTTATTCGATTATTTATAACATTTTTATCTGCGTTATATGTATCGGTTTTAACATAATCGGCCAATTCATTTTTATCCGCCTTGTTGGTAATATTTGTTTCGTTTACGGTAACACGTTGTGCCAATGTTGTCAGGTCGGAATTTTTTGCAAAATCTTTACCATCAATTGCGGCATCCACAGCATCTTTTAACTGTTGCGCATCAACGGAACCATCCGCACCTTTTATCTCGTCCAAACCAACCAATCTGGTCCAAGATGAATCAGGGGCACCTTGGGTCCGCCATTGAATTTCTGTTGATGTCTTTTGCAGTTCTATGCTTTTACCATCATTACCGTCTGCGCCTTTGAAATCATCCCTGGTGGCAAATGTATGCCAATCACCCTCGGAATCCTTGTATTGCAAATTGCTACCTTCATACCGAATTTCCGTGGTAGGATTTATTCCATCAATCAATTGGTCAACAATTTCTTTGTTATATTTGGCATTATCGACCACATCCAATTCTGGATGGGTTACATAATTTCGGGCATCCAATTCGGCTGCGACAATATCTCGAACAGCCCCTTCATCAACACCGCCGCCATTTCCGGACGGCAAATTCGGCATTTTAGGTTTGCCGCCGACACTGTTCATGCCAGGCATAGTCATCATACGTGAACCACCGGTCGCCGCAATGGACGCTGTCGTATTTGATTGCGCGGCCACTTTGACCCCGGACGCTCCTGGTTGAACACGTAACGTTCCGCCGCGATTTACCGCCCCCAAAGCACCGCAACATGCCGCAGTTAGCGCGACAATACTTACCAATATTTTTTTACCAAACATTACTCTTCCTTTTCTTTTTCATTTTTTACCATTCTGCGATATAACAAACACCGCCCGAATAATAACCTTGACCCAACTCGCTGCATTTATGTTTATACCAAGCTTCGTGTAAAATGCATGTTTGTGTTTCAGAATCCCATGTAACCACCTTTTCGTCTTCATCCGGCCACATATCTTCATACATCTGGCATGCCGAACTTGCGCTGTTTCGATAGCACCAACCCCATTCAGTCCTGCTGGTATCACCACCAAAAGCCCTGCTATAAAACGAACTTAATAAATCCCCGTTTGGATCTTCGGTCCGCGTCCACAACCCACCGGCGGTTCGACACGCATCTGCCAAAGTCTCTGATACATCTTCTCGAATCTCTCTAATCATGGCATCAACGCTGGTTTGTATTTGCGAATCCAGTCCAGTATAATATCTTTCGGCATTTGGCGTTGTATCTGACGGATCCCAGCAATTTTGGACGGCAAAACGTTTAACAACACCTTTTAGATTCATATTGTCGTTCTCGTTACCTGTGAAACTCATATTACGGCAATTATACGGATAAGAATATGTAGAATCATCCGGCGTGCAAAGTTTGGTCAGGTATTCTTTAACCGCCTTTTGACATTTATCAACAACACTTAAAGAATCAACCGCTTTGACATAATTTAACAAAGATGCCAAACCACATGACGCAGACGAATTTTTTAAATGTCCACGATTATCAAATTCACATCCTGTGCCGGTATTATCACCATACAACGCCGCACATGCTATTACCTTTTCGCGACACATATCGCGCGCAGTATAACGTCCCAATGCCGCCGCCGTTGTCGCTGTATTTTTATCCATATTTTTCAACGCATTCTCTTGCGTATCATAACATTCCGCCATTGTATCCACACAAGAAGATTTAACTTCTTCTATTTTCTCTGATTGGGCCTGGGCAATTTCAATAATTGCGTTACGTTTAAACTCGTTCCAAACAAAGTCCGCAATATCGCGACATGTATCCAATTCACGCGTTACATAATTACGATAGCCTTCTAAAAATTTATTATACGCGGCATTTTGAGACAGAATATCTTTGCCCATTGCGTCAACGCCGCCCAGATTTATCGTTTTTTCTAATTCAAAAAGTCGCGGACTGTAAATAGGTGCACCCGTAGCACCATTTATGTATGCCCCGGTTGGGTCCAGACAACGTTTATAGTTTTCGCCACATGCGGTATCTGCAAAGATTGCATTGCGAACCTTGGCGATGCATTCATTAACATCCGCCGAATTATGTGAACGATATTCTTCCAAACGTGCCTCGCGCAGATATTTTTCTGCCATACGAACCGCCTGGGCCACGGTTTCGCGTTTTTTATTTAGATTCTTTTCATATATATTACAATCCTGGGTAATCAAAATATTGTAAGAACTGCGCGACATTGAAAACAGAGCATCACTGGAACACATATTTTGACTTAAACGCACACATTGTTTCTGGGCAGCATTAAACAATGCCGTTCCTTCCAATGACGACATGTCCGTTCCCGAAGAAAAGATAGAATCTATACTCGTTGACCAAACATCGTCCAAATCAGTTGAAAAATTCAAATCCAGTATTCCCAGTGAATTTGATGTACCCGAATACGCGGACTTAGACGATTTGCCAGATAACAAATTACTAATCTCGTCCAATGCCTTGGACGCGGCACTGGTATCCCGTTTAATTGCCAATTCGCCAACCGTTGGGGAATACATAGCCTTAACCTCATCCTCGGTCTTATCAACTACATTCAAATTATTGTCCTGAAATTTTTGCAACAGAATCATTGCCTGGTCCAAGGACTCTTCAATACTACGAAACTTTGTGAAACGATCACTGCAAAAACAGCGACGATATTCATCATTGGCATTTGCGCACACCTGATCCATACATGTTGCATACGATTCACGACATGCCGCATATCCAGAACCAATTTTGGTAACATCTGTAAATACTGCCGTTGCACGTGCAGTTGCGCTGCGCGCCATACCATTTATACCCGAAACAGTATTTTTACCGGCCCGTGCACTAACCGCCGTGTTTTTCGCATTACGGGCACGCGCAACCGGTATAGCACTGCGGGTAGAAATCGCACGTCCACCTGGGGCGGCGGCACGCACCGCGGTCAAGACCGTCGCAACACGTTCACCATTTGCTTTGACTTTTGTTGGCCCTATGACACGTATACGCGTTGGACCGGCACTTATTACACGGCGTGATTGAATTTCTGGTGACGCGCTACGCGATGACGCATCCGAATCGGATGCCCGCGGATTTATCGGGGCATCTGCACATGCGTTTCCTATCAAAAACGCACAAAACCAAGAAAAAATCCCTTTTTTCCTAAACACCTTACTCCCTTCGGTTGTGATTATAGTAAAAATTCAAAATTTGAATCAACCATAAAATCACACTCCTGCATTTATTCTATGCAACAATTCACCGCTTTTTTAACCCAATCGCCCAATTTGTGCACCGTTGACTTGGACTCAGACATCTGTTTTTGGACATCAGGTTTGCTTTTTGATTTTTTGTCCATAACAGAGTCATAGAACTTTGGTTCCATTTCTTGAACACCGCTAAGGTCTATCATTTTCATATTTAGGCCCCAAAACAAAGAATATAACTCATATGCGCGTTCAAACATTTTATAAGCATCTTTTTTGTTTCCTGCGCCCATTGCTTTGGTACCAACTTCATACAAACGCATAGATGCCGCCAACAAATGTTTTGATATACACCAAACTTCGTTTCCCTGTTTGCCGGATTTATCTACAATTTTTTCCATCAATTCTTTACGCATATTACGAACAACATTTATCAGGTCATAGAATCCAGGCTGTTTTGTTTTTGCACCACTGAAAAAGAAATGTTCTTCCAACGAAACCAAATTCATCAGTGCAATAGACAAATCCTGATCAGACGACAAATCCAAAGGATTTACCTTCTTGGATTCATCGATTTTCTGAACCATTTCTTCTAAAGACATCTTACGCATTATTTTTTCTCCTTTATTAATATTCTAGCAAACAACTATCCCGATTTTAGGCAACCAACGTATCATTGCCCAAAATATACCAGTTGCCACCAACAGCCCCATAAATGGCATTACAACTTTTTGAAAAGGAAACATCGCATGCCCGCCATGATTACGCTTAATCCGCATATACCATAACTCCATCAACAAAAAGACCAGTGCGCCAACCACAGACCCTAACAAAAATTGGTCTATGCCCCACATACAATTTTCCCACCATTTAACGAACGGTTTACCGACCGGAATAAAATACACACTTGCCAACAAAGCAATATATATTAAGAAATTAATAACATACCAAATTTTTCTTCTAACCCCATGGGCATACATATAGTTTGCCGTCCATCCAATTAAAGATAAGGTTAAACCACCCGCCCATATTCCAGTAATAACATCTTTGACACCCATCATTCTCATACCTTCCAACCCAGCACCAATCGCAATTGTACAAACCGGGCAAACGGCAGATGCCGCAGATAAAATCAAAATATAACACAATGTGGCGCACACAAACGCCAAAGCAAATTTTCTCATAATTTTTCCTTTCCTTTTTATATTTTTTTGTCATCTTACAAAAATCACGGGCGATGGGTCAATATGATTTTACAACACCACGCATATGTGCACTGCGCGCACGTGAATTTTGCTCAATTTCTTGCCTGCCGGGGGTTCGCGCCCGCAACAATTCAAATTGCGGTATTGTCGTTTGTGGCATACGCGGATCGCCCGGCGATGTTGTCCAATCACGAAAAGTGTTTTTTACAATTCTGTCTTCCAACGAATGAAATGTTACACAGATACATTTGCCACCCACATTTAATAGTTTTGGAACGGCATTCAAAGCCCTATGCAATTCACCCATTTCATCATTTAATGCGATACGCATTGCCTGAAAGGTTGGGGCAACATCGTTTGGATTATGAATTAAACCTCGCAATTCAAATGTCGTCTTTGGCATAGTCTTTTTGATTGCCTTGGCTATTGCCGTTGCCGGTTTAACATCGCCATATTCGCGTAATATTTTTGCTATATCAGATTCAGACCATTGTTCAAACATATCACAAATTGTCGGTCCATTGCATGACATACGCATATCCAGTGGCGCATCGGTGCGAAATGAAAATCCGCGTTCTGGATTATCAATCTGCATAGAAGATATTCCAAGGTCAAAGACAATTGCATCAAACACATCATTTAATTCGCCTATGGTCGAGAACGGACGCGCAATGAATTCAAATTTTTTCTTAAATTCATTTTTGACTAAATTAACATCATCTAATACATTTGGATCCCGATCAAACGCAACAACGGATGCCCCGGCATTTAAAAAAGCCCGCGTATAACCACCGGCACCGAATGTCGCATCCAAAACACGACGACCACGAATATCGCCCAATGCATCCAAAACAGAATCCAATAACACAGGTATGTGTTTTATCATTCTATTTCCACCTTTATTCCCAAACCCACAAAATCTTTGATAGTATTTTTTCCCAATGCCACACCACCTTTTAATTCCACGGTGGTTTTTTTGCCACCGGAATAAAGATTTAATGCAACCTTGGTTTTCCCAGCGGGCAGGGTACTTAACGCCTTTTTCACATCCGTCAATACAGACTGTTTGCGAATATCCAATATAATTTTATTCGCAATTTCCGCCACCCATTGGTTCAATGGTATAATAGAATCAACAAACAGAGAAACCCTATCATCACGATTAGACAAGCGCCCAGAAATCACAACCTCGGTTTCTGTGGCCAAAACACCCATCAAATTCGTAACGGCATCGCCGAACGCAACCGCATCGATATTTCCCGCGCTATCAGAAGCACTAATGGTTATCATTTCTTTTCCCGCCTTGGTCCGTCTATGCGAATAAGAATTTACATTTGCTGCAATTCTTACATTTGCGCGATCCGGCAATTCCGATAATTTCGAACTTGTCACCAACCGCGCCTTGGCGATTAGATGCTTGTATTGGTCCAATGGATGTGCCGATATATAGAAACCCAAGGCAGACAATTCATTTTCCAATTTTTGCCCAAATGTCCACGGCGCAGTTTTAACCAAATTCTTGGCAAGTCTGTCTTCGGCCACATCATCTTCAACCGTATTGGCAAAAAGCGACAACATATTTGCGCTTTCTTTGGATTTTGCAGCATAAGACAAAATCATATCCGCATTCATAAATATCTCGGCACGGTTTGGGTTTATTGAATCTAATACGCCGACTTTCGCAAAAGCTTCCAGTATTCGTTTGTTCATTATTGGGGCACAACGTTTGGCAAAATCTGTAATGTTTTTGAATTTGCCTTTGGCGCGTTCCGCAATAATCGCATCGGTTGCCACGACACCAACACCTTTGATTGCCGCCAATGCATAGATAATCTTTCCACCATCAACCGTAAATAATGATTCACTTTTATTTATATCCGGAGCGACAATTTGAATTCCAAAATTTGATTTAGCATCATCAACAAACAATGCCAATTGGTCGGTATCGTTCATATTACTGGACATGGATGCCGCCAAAAATTCCGCCGGGAAATGCGCCTTTAGATACGCACACTGGTTAGCCACAATAGAATAGGCGATGGCATGCGATTTATTAAATGCATATTTTGCAAATTCTTTAAATTTTTCCCACAAATCTTTGGCAGTTGCCTCATCCAATGTTCCTTCTTTTTTACAACCTTCCAAGAATTTAATTTCTAATTTCGCCAATAATTCCAATTTCTTTTTACCCATGGCCTTGCGCACAGTATCGGATTCGCCACGTGTAAACCCGGCCAAAGCGCGGGTTAATTGCATAACCTGTTCTTGATAAACAATAATACCATAACTTTCTTTTAATATTGGTTCGGCACGTGGATGAACATATTCAATTTTTTCTTCACCATGCATACGCGCAATAAATTGCGGAATAAACGCGATTGGCCCCGGACGATTTAACGCGTTTAACGCGGAAATTTCCAAAAAGTTTGTCGGACGCATCTTGCGCAAAGTTTGCTGAACAAACGGGGCATCGAATTGGAATATACCTTCGGTCATACCCGATTGCCAAAGCGCCAAAGTTTTTTCGTCATCAGTTGGAATATCGTCCAAGTTTATGTTTTGACGTTGAGTCTTTTGAATAAGTTTTGTTGCATATTTTAGTACAACCAATGTTTCCAGCCCCAAAAAGTCGAATTTAATCAACCCGGCTGATTCCAAATAGTGCCCATCAAATTGACACGATGGCAATGGATTGGCAGGGTCCCGATAAACAGGGGCAATCTTGGTTGTTGGTCGATCCCCGATAACAACACCACATGCATGTTGCCCAAGGTTTCTGAACGAACCTTCCAGTTCTTCCGCAATCGATACAACCTTGGCCATATCGGCATCTGTATTTAACACATTTTGAATTTCTTGCGATGTATCAATTGCTTCTTTTAACTTCTTGGCATCCTGTGGAATCATTTTAGACAATCTGTCTGATTTAGAATAAGGTATACCGTAAACACGTCCAACATCACGGATTGCCCCACGGGCCTGAAGACTGCCAAATGTGATGATGCGACAGACTGAATCATGACCGTATTTATCACAAATATACGCCAATACTTGTTCAATACCACTTGGTTCAAAGTCCACATCAAAATCAGGCATAGAAATACGATCTGGATTCAAGAATCTTTCAAACAACAGTCCATATTTCAATGGGTTAACATGGGTAATTCCCAACGCCCATGCCACAATAGAACCCGCGCCCGAACCGCGCCCTGGTCCGGTTAAAATATCATGTTTTCGACACCAATCTATATAATCCGCAACAATAAGAAAATATCCCGGAAATCCCATACCAATAATAACATCTAACTCATAATTTGCCTGTTCAAAATATGGTGCCGTATCGGTAATATTATGCTGTCTTAATCTCTCGGTCAAACCGGCCATTGTGTTATCACGCAACATCTTACACTCGTCATCAAAATTATCACCGAACCGTGGTAACAAAGGCTTTTCATGAACATTTACAAAGAACGCGCAACGTTTTGCTATATTAACCGTATTTTCTATCGCCTCTGGCAAATCTGAAAAAATATCAATCATTTGCTCGGCACTTTTAAAGTATTGTTCCGATGATTTTCTTGGGCGTTCCGGGTCAATAACCTTGGTTTGATTCAACACACACCCCAACGCATCTGCCGCCTCGTAATCCGATGCCCCTGCGAAACAAACATCGTTTGTTGCCACAATTGGAATATTCGCCGATTTCGCTATTTCCAAGAAAGCAGGTTCCGTTTTAATTTCATCCTCCAATCCATGGCGTTGAATTTCTATATAGAAGCGATTACCAAATATTTTAACAAAACGTTCCGCATAACTGCGTGCCAAGTTATCCTGACCGTTCAATACCGCCATTCCAATCGGCCCCATGTGCGCCCCAGATAAACAAATAATACCATTTGAATACGATGCCAATTCATCAAAAGTAATATACGGACCCAAATGATGATTTTCATCACGCATATACATAATACGACTTAATTCACACAAGTTCAGATAACCTTCATGATTTTGGGCCAACAACACTATCTTGGACAAAGACGAAGCCCGCAACATTTTTGGGTCAGCATTATGATGATTTAAAGTTATTTCGACCCCGATAATCGGTTGAATTTTGGCCGATGGCATCACATCAGAAAACTCTGCGCAACCCGACATCATATTGGTATCGGTCAAGGCACACGCAAACATTCCGTGTTCCGCACAAAGTTTCGGAATTTTTTTTACTTCTATTGTACTTGCACCAATAGACAAACGGCTGTGCGTATGAAGATGAATAAATTGCTTTTCCATGTGTTAAACATTAGCAAAAACACCAAATAAGTGTAAAGCAAATATTTTTAAAAAAAGCATTTTTTTATACGATAAAAAACCCCGATTTTACAGGGTTTTCATTTTACTTTAATTTTCCACAACAATGTTTATATTTCAATCCCGAACCACACGGACAAGGCGCATTACGTCGCGCATCACCCGCCGCATTCAAAGACAAGTCATGTTCATTGCGTTGTTTTTCTGTTGCCTCAACATCCGCGCGTGTTAATTCCATACGAGAAATATATGCCACAGACATAATTTTGAAATTATTAATGGTATTTTTAAACAACCCCAATGCTTCACGTTTATATTCATACAACGGATTTTTTTGAGCATACCCACGCAACCCTATGCCGGTCTGCAAATAATCCATCTGTTGCAGATGCTGTTTCCACACAGAATCCAAAGCTCCTAACATCATTTGGCGCGTTGCATCCTGCATCATTTTTGGTCCGTATTTTGCCGTCTGGGCTTCATAACGCTGCATCGCCAACCCAAGCAACGTTTCGTATGCCTTGCGTTCGGTAATTTTCTCATCTTTCTTCCAATTCTCTATATCTGTAATATCCAAAGCAAATATACGAATCATTGCATCATGAATACCCTTGATATTCCAATCTGCTGGTTGAGCCTTTTCAGGAATATTATTTTCACAGATAATTTCCACAACATCGGCGATCATTTCACGTGCCAACGGTGCCAGGTCATTTGATGTCATCAAATCATCGCGTTGTTTGTATACCACGCCACGTTGTTCATTCATAACATCATCGTATTTAAGCAATTCTTTACGCGCCTCGAAATACCGGGCTTCGACACGTTTTTGTGCTTTTTCCAACGCCTTGGTTATCCAAGGGTGTGTAATTGCCTCGCCAGGTTTTAATCCCAACGTTGTAAGCATTCCACTTAAACGCGCTGCACCAAATATACGCATCAAATCATCATCCAATGCCAAAAAGAATTTAGAATCACCCGGATCTCCCTGACGACCACTGCGCCCACGCAATTGGTTGTCAATGCGGCGAGATTCATGCCGTTCTGTTCCAATAACATACAAACCACCCGCATCCAAAACTATTTTTTTGTTTTTTTCTATTGTTTCATAGATTTCTTTCTTTTTTGCTTCAAAGTCTGGCGCATCTTTATCCAGATCAGCAATTAAATCTTCGGCGTTTCCACCAAGTTTGATATCGGTTCCACGCCCCGCCATATTCGTCGCAATCGTAAGCGCACCTGGGGCACCGGCCTGGGCAACAATTTTTGCCTCTGATTGGTGATGTTTTGCATTCAATACCGCTGGGTTAATACCCAATCTTTGGCGAACAACATCGGCCAATTCTTCGGATTTTTCGATTGAAACAGTTCCAACAAGAACCGGTTGTTTTCGTTTAAGACAATCAGATATCTGATTGATAATTGCGTTATATTTTTCATCTTTATTAAGATAAATTTCATCATGATGATCCACACGCGCCACCGGCCTATTTGTAGGAATTGACACAACACGCAATTTATAAATTTCATCGAATTCGGCCGCTTCGGTCATTGCGGTTCCGGTCATACCGGCCAATTTTTCATATAAACGGAACAAGTTCTGATACGAAATACTGGAAACAGTCTGATTTTCAGGCTGAACACGCACGTGTTCTTTTGCTTCAATTGCCTGGTGCAGGCCACGTCCAAAACGCCGCCCGGTCATAACACGACCGGTAAATTCATCAACTATTAACACTTCGCCATTACGCACAACATAGTTTACATTTTTCTGAAACAGATGATGCGCCAATAACGATTGCTGAATATGCATAACCAACGCAGCATTTTCCGGCGCATACAGATTATCGCCAACCAACAAGCCCGCATCCGCCAATAACCGTGTTACAGAATCCACACCGACCTCGGTTAATGTAACATGACGATCTTTTTCATCCTTTTTATAATCCGCCGGTGCCAATTTTGCGACAACTGCATCAACTTTGTTATACAAATCACTAATATCTTCGGATGGTCCCGATATAATCAACGGTGTGCGCGCTTCGTCAATCAAAATACTATCGACTTCATCGACAATACCAAAGAATAGGGGACGCAAAACCTGTTGTTCTTTGGAAAACTTCATATTATCGCGCAGATAATCAAAACCCAATTCAGAATTTGTAACATATGTGATATCGCAGGCATACGCCGCACGCCGTTCATCATCCGTCATATCGTGTTGAATAATACCGACGGTCAGACCCAAAAATTCATAAACTTGGCCCATCCATTTTGCATCGCGGGATGCCAAATAATCATTCACAGTAATCAGATGTGCGCCTTTGCCATACAATGCCTTTAAATACAGTGCCAATGTTGCGACCAATGTTTTACCTTCACCGGTTTTCATTTCCGCAATCTGACCATTATTCAGAACCATACCCCCAATCATTTGAACATTAAAATGCCGCAGTCCGATTGTTCTGATGGATGCTTCACGCACGGCGGCAAATGCATCCGGCAAAACATTTTTTTCTTTTTCACCACTTGCAATTCGGCCACGCAGCACATCGGTCTGCGCCCGCAATTCGGCATCACTCATTGCGTGATATTTTGGTTCTAAATCATTTATTAACGAAACCGTTTTATCATAAGATTTCACCAATCGGTCATTTGCCGACCCCAGTATTTTCTGAATAATATTAATAGCCATATCTTTTCCTTGTCTTTTTATCACATCTTGGTATAGCAATTTTATGGTTTGCGGTCAAGATACTTTATGATATAATGCATACGAAAAAATAAACAAGTAACAATTGAGGATTTTATTCTAAAATTGTTTAAATTCGGGGAATATGGGGGCCGATTAAAAATGAAAGATCAAATTAAACAACTACAAACCAACAATATAACAAGTGAAGTTTTCGTTATATCGCCGGCACAATTGGATTACATCGCCGGTGTTTTTGGTAAAAATTTTGCCGATGCGATGAATATGCGCACATTCGCGGACCGCATTACCGAGGTTGCCCGTGATTCATTACGCACGGCGTTGCGCGCCGCCAAAAAAATGGGTGAA
>CACZUL010000024.1 GCA_902784285.1 uncultured Pseudomonadota bacterium
TATACCAGAATAATTTAAACAACAGGAATGTGATTATGAAAAAGGTATTATTTTATTCATTTTGTGGTTGTTTTATGACCAGCGCCGCCGTGGCGATGAGTCTGTTTATGGATGTTGGTACAGAAAGCCAGTGCGGTGGTTTCTGTTTGGTTAATCCTGGTAATGGCGAATGTTGCCCAAGTGATTCTGTTATGGCCAAATTGAATGTCTCGGCGGACAATGCGTCCAAGGTTTTGGATGGTTTGTATATTTCCGATGGTGGAAAAAATGGAATAAAATTATTCGATAACACGGGCGCACCCCGCAGTCTTTCAACCGATGAACTGAATTCTATCAAGGCCGCCGCAGAATCCGCCGCCGCAGAGGGCGAAACCATTCATTTGGATAAAAAACAATATAACAGTGGAACAATATTTACATGGTTGGACCAAGAAACCGGCGAGGTTGTTGAATCACAAACACCACCACGTAGCGGAACATGCGATTTGTTGGAAATAGTTTTGGTTCCATGTACCGGTTATCCAAGTTGGTATGCCGGACAAACTTTTTGGAACCCAACTTATCAAAATCGAAAAGTATGTAACTATACAAATACCCAGAGTATATTCTACAACGTTAATAATGGATATTTTTCCAGTCGCGATTTAACAGAAAGCAATCGTTATAAAGATGAAACGCATCCGAATGCGGCCAAAACCCTTACACCGCCGACATTGGCCGGACATACATTCCGTGGGTGGTTTCCAACATGGTGGAACACTGCGATTACAGATACATCATCATATATAAATAACCTTAGTCCATACAGAACAATTGGTCACGCATACTATATTCCATGGAAAAGCAGCGATTTAAGCCAAGGTCTGTATTTGGCCCGTCCAGATTGGACATATTCCAGTGGAAATTGTAAATTATATTTGTTTGCGGGTTGGGCCGAAAACTGTGTTAATCCTGAACACTGTGAAATAAAGATATCTGGCAAGGCAGAAGAGGGCATACGTTCTCTGGACGATAAGATAAATATATCAGGTCGTTGGTTGCCGGGTGCCGTTGAATATAAATGGAAAGGTGACACATGCCAGAATCCCCAAGGTTATACGGACATCACCAAAACATATACATATCCTGGAACAAGCAATACCATTGACTTTACGCATCATCTGGGGAACAAAAATTTGGGTTGTGCGGCCGTGCCGAGAATCAAACTTACGTACCATGGTAATGGTGTAACCACCTATGATTATTGCGATATCGATGGAACAGATACAGTTACAATCAAAAACAGTATCAGCAACCAAACCATATCCGCCGTGGCATATACATCTGGTGGAGCGGCGGTGTTTGAGGCAGGCGACACGGTCAATTGCAAGGTTGGTACAGGCGGATTTACAAATTATACACCAAATGGTAATGACTATGATGTTGATTTGTATCCGGCACAACCCGTAATGACAGAAATTCAATTAAAATACAGTGTTAGTTTGCCAAATTCAGGTGGCAATTTATCAACATTATGCACAGTTACCGAGACATGTACCGTGGGATCTGGAACAACATTGCAAAGTGAAATTACGTGTTCAGGCGAAACCGTTCAAGTGTCCAAATGGACAAATACCGGTGGTACAGAATTTACTGCTGGTTCGGCGCAACAGTGTAACGAAAACAATTTCCCTGTCACATACAGCAATGGTGTTTATACATCAACATTAACCGGAACAATCGCGACACCGACGGTTATTCATGTAACATTGGAAACCAAAGGCGGAACAATGGATGGTGAATCTGTTTCGATTACCAAGGGCGAAGAATTATTGCCGAACATTGAACCAACACGCGAAGATGGCGCGGTATTTATGGGTTGGTATGCCAAAGGGGCAAGTGAAAACACCGCCAGCAAGCAAACCATTATCGGAGATAATGTTGCCGATGGGGCAACATATGTTGCGCGCTATGGTTGCGAAACCGGCAAAAGCATGAATGGTTATGGAACCTGTGTCGATGAATCGGGTAACACAGATTATATTGACAAATCAGGCGGTTCGGTTCAACCGGGCCAGATGAATTGTTGGCGTCCGACCGGTCCAAACGGATCATATGAAAATTATTGCCATTGGAAATTAAATGTTACATTACATGATAGTACGAGTTCGCAGAACTCCGTTACTAACAGTGGTATAACAAGTGGTAATGACGGATTAAAGTTGTTGTGCGAAGGCGCCGGGTGCGAAGTTGCAAGTGGTTCACCTAAAAACTGTTGCACGCCCGATAGCGGTAATGCAATCTCTGATCCAACATGTAATACTGGTGCTGGCCTTTTGTGCGCAAGTATAAGTACACCAATAGCAACTGGGTGGAAATTCCGTGGATATTTCAAAGACGATGTTGGTAATATTATTACCACTGCGGGGGATACCACATTTTCCGCATTTAGTAATTTCTTTCCCAAGAATTTAAATAACAGAACGATATCTGTTACCGGGCACGCGGTCGTTGTAATGGAAAACACACCGGTAGAAATCGTTTGTAACGGAACATGGAAATCTAGACCAGATGGAACCAGGTATTGTGTCGGGAGTCAAACAACCGAACCGTTTGATATAGATTTATATGGCGGATGGGCACAAGAATGTACAGTGGCTACATCTACAAATCCTTCAGAGTGCACATTGCAGATTGGTAATAATTGGAATATAAGCAATGGGTTAAGAAAAGGTAATGTCCGTTATGTAACATCATGTACAAATGGGTTCACATTGGATCCTAATACCAATAATACATATAATCCGCAATGTTCCAAGGATGAAGGTTCCTATACTGTAAATTATACGTTTGTTGATCAATATGGTGAAACGGTAAGCGGTTGCAACGTGTCCATTGATACATGTGGGGCGAACAGTACCTATTACATGCCTGGTCAGACAGCATGCGGTTCAAATTACACCATTAAGTACCTGCATACTGACGATGGTTTGTATACACCGGGACATCCCGCTGTATGCAGTCATAACCTATTTGGTCAAACTGGAATGGTAACTGGTTACGCATGTCGCAATTCTTGTCAAATGGGTGATAATATACCGGGCGGCACATGCGTTATGGCATCTCTGGCGGGCGGTACTGTTAATGGTGGTGATGAAATAACAGATAATATTTGGAATAATTGCTATATTGTGCAGTGTAATGCTGGATATAAATTGAATCCGGTAACTGCTGAATGCATATATCAAGGTAGTTAATTGGTTTACTGATGCATCCATAACAAAAAACGGGGTTTACCCCGTTTTTTATTGCAATTACTAACCACTAACACTAATGATGATTTATTATATGTGCGACAATGCCCGCAATTGTTAAAATGGTAATAACTATCAAAATAATCCGCTGTGTGCGATGGTGATGTGTTTCGCCACAGTGTTCGCAATCACAGTCGTGATTATGAAAATATATTACCCATGACAATGTCAACATAATCCCTGAAAATATAAATAACCATATTTCCGCCTGTTCGGGAATAATTTCGTGGTCTGCGAAATCCGGCGCGACCATACCGACGATGCCCAATACCACCGGTAAAACACAGCAAAACAGATGCGGTAATATGCCCGCAATAATTCCCAAACCAATTGCACGATTCTTTTTTTTCATATTTATCCCGTTTTTTGGTATCCCCAGCCGGAATCGAACCAGCATCTAATTCTTAGGAGGAACTTGTTCTATCCAATTGAACTATGGGGACACATCCCGCTTTATTTTAACCTTTGATTTTGATATTGCAAGTTATATTAAAATATGTATAATGCAAGAACACAAGAAAATTAAGGTTTTTGATATGGGTAATAAACTTGTGGGATATGGTTCCTATTTACCGACACGTGTTATGACCAATGCAGATTTTGAACGTCTGATGGATACAACCGACCAATGGATTGTTGAACGCACAGGTATTCGCGCACGGCACTTTGCCGATGAAAATGAGACGGTTGCCGATATGGCGACAAACGCGGCGCGTGCGGCATTAAAAAAAGCAAATTTGACTATCGATGATATTGATATGGTAATTGTCGCGACAACCACACCAGAATTAGATTTTCCGTCTGTCGCGGTCCAGGTAACTGGTATGTTGGGGGCAACAAAAAATATTCCGGCGTTTGATGTGCGTGGTGCGTGCACGGGATTTATTTATGCGTTACATTGCGCGCGTGGTTTTTTTACGGCGGGCATACATGAACGTATAATGATTATTGGCGCGGAAAAGATGTCGCGCTTTATCGATATGACAGATCGTTCTACAGCGGTCTTGTTTGGTGATGGCGCAGGCGCATTGATATTTGAACGTTCCACGTCCAGTTATTCTGGAATTATTGATACCGTGGTTATGGCAGATGGAAAAAAATTTGGAATGTTGCACGGATCGCCAGACCACAAGATTATTATGAATGGGCCAGAAACATACAAGATGGCGGTCATGTTGATGCCAGATGCTGCGCGGTATATTATGGAACACGCCGGCATTACCCAAGATGATATAGATTGGATTGTCCCGCACCAGGCGAATATTCGTATTGTTCAATCTTGTGCGGCGCGTTTGGGTTTTCCAATGGATAAAATATTGGTAACGGTTGATAAGCATGCAAATACTTCTGGGGCATCGGGGGCGCTGGCATTGGCATACGCATTCGATAACAATATAATAAAACATGGGCAATTGGTTTTGTACCCTGCGTTTGGCAGTGGTCTTACCTGGGGGGCAACACTTATAAGAGTATAAAAAAAAGAAAGGGGTAAAAGAAATGGCAACAATAACAAGAAGTGATTTGGCAACAAAGTTACGTGATGAATTTGGGTTCACGGCGGCGCAATCTGGAAAATTGATAGATTTAATTTTTGATGAAATTTGTGAATCTTTGATTAACGGGGAAGAGGTTAAATTTGCCGGTTTCGGTACGTTCAAGATTTTGGACAAATCGGCACGTGTCGCCCGCAATCCAAAAACAGGCGAAGCCGCAATTGTTTCTGCACGGCGCGTGGCAACGTTCCGCCCATGTAACGAGTTTCGCGAACGTGTGGCAAAAAAATAAGTGGTTATTAGTTTCTGGAATTTTGTTTACAATTCTAAAACAAAAATCGAAAACGGATGCTTTTGCATCCGTTTTACTAATCATTTACACTAACCACTTTCTACCACAATCTAACACGTTTTTCTGGGGCAATATATAATTTGTTTTCGGGTTTTACATTAAACGCATCATACCACGCATCTATGTGCGGCAATATGCCGTTCACGCGCCAACGGTTTAATGAATGTTCATTAGTTTTCGTTTGAACCAAAACCTGTTCAGGCCTGATTGTCCCCGCCCACGCGCCAGCATACGCGATAAAGAACCGCATATCGGGGGTAAAGTTTTGAACCGTTTCTGATTTGCGACCAAAATTTTTATATGCCGTATATGCAATTGTTACACCGCCATAGTCCGCTAAATTTTCGCCCAATGTGAATTCTCCATTTGCGTGCGTATTTGGCGCAACCAAAATATTATCAAAAAATTTTCTCATTACATCTGCACGTTTGGTAAACGCATCGGCATCAGACGGTGTCCACCAATCGCGCATATTGCCAGATGCATCGAAATGGCGCCCCATATCATCAAACCCATGTGTCATTTCATGCCCGATAATTGCGCCAATTGCACCATAGTTAAACGCATCGTCTGCATCCATATCAAAGAACGGCGGTTGCAATATACCGGCTGGGAAACAAATCTCGTTCGTTGATGGGTCATAATATGCGTTGATTTCGTGCGCGTTCATATACCAAATTGTAGAATCTTTTTCTTTGCCGATTTTTTCCATCCAAAAATCGTCTTCAAATTTTGCAACACGCATCATGTTTTCAAACAAATTTTCATTTTCATCGATATTTAATTTTGAATAGTCGCGCCATTTTGTTGGGTATCCAATTTTTGCTTGGAATGCATTAAGTTTTTCAATTGCACGCGCGCGTGTGTCATCCGACATCCAGTCCAATTTTTCAATCCGAATTTTATACGCGCGGCGTAGGTTTTCAACCAACTGTTCCATACGTTCTTTGGATGTGGCCGGAAAATATTTTTCAACATATAACCGTCCAATTTCTTCGCCGATTGTTCCGTTCAATGTTGCGATTGCCCGTTTCCACCGCGGCTTTTTTTCCTTTTGACCTGACATCGTGCGATTAAAGAAATCAAAAGATATATCGTATGTTTTATCGTCCAAGAAAGTATCGGCAGCCAAAATTACACGATATTTTAAATAAGATTTTATTAAATCTAAATCGGTGTCATTTATAATTTTAACTGATTCGCGAATTGCCCCAGGTTGCCCAACATTTATAAACTTTGCTGCGTTGGCACCACGCGCATCAAAATATTTTTTCCAATCGAATTCGGAAAAATCGCGCATAAATTCATCACGCAACATTTTGTGATAATTTGCATGTGGGTCACGCAGAACTTCTTTGGTGTGGAAAGACTTTGCCATACGTTCTTCCAATGCATAGATTTTTTTCGCATTCGCGTTCACACCAAAGTTCTTTAATTGTGCAGCGATAAATTCAATATACTTTTTACGAATTTCTGTCGTGCGGGCATCATCGTCAAAATAGTAATCGCGCGCAAGGCCAATGCCGCCTTGACCGATGTTATACAGGTAATGTTCACTGTCTTGTTCATCCAATGCGACCGCATCATTCCAAAACGAAGAAATAAAACCATGCATCCGCCCCAAATATTCTGGCAATTCTGATTTTGATTTTATTGCGTCAATTTCATCAAAATATTTTTTAACTGGAACAACACCATCTGAATTAAGGCGCTTTTCATCCATTGTAATCTTATACAGTTTTCCGATTTTTCCGTTATCGTTTTCGGCAATTTCACGAACACGATTTAGATTTGTATCATGTAAAACATCAAATACCCCGTAACGAGTATAATCGTCTGGAATCGGGTTCGCACGCCGCCAACGCAGTGTAGCATAGTCAAAAAAATCCTCTGCCGGATTTACCGATGTTTCAATACTGCTGATGTTTATACCTGTGCTCATTGTTTTGCCCCCTTTAAAATGTATTGCAAAAATTATTGCCAAGACTACGGCGATAATGCCCAAGATGTTTAAAAAAGTATGTCGCATTTTATTTCACCAATTTTTCTATTAAATCATCCAAGACCAAAATGCCTGCGTTTGTTGCGGCAATCCGATCATTGGAAAACATTATCACATCTGGATGTGTTTTTGCAAATTCTATATTCAATATTTTTTTTATTGTATCATCAATATGTACACCGCGCATTGTGCGCATACCCGTTATAACCCGTTCAATGGCACGTGCCTTGTCCGTCATTGGTTGAAACATTTTGCCGGCACCTAATTCTTCATACCATGTATTATTTAAATATATTCGCCCCGCCGCACCATCACCAATGCCGATATATGGCGCGCCATCCCAAACATTTTGGTTGTGGCGACATTCGTGTCCAACCAAAGCATAATTTGAAACTTCATATCGGGGCAATTTTAAATTATCTCCAATGGCGATATACATGTCCGCCATAGTTTCGTTACTTGGCATATCAAGATTCATTTTGCCAAATGGTGTATTGGGTTCGATTGTCAATTCATACATAGAACAATGTGTGATTCCAATTTTATTTATTTTATTACATGTTTCGATAATGTCTTGTACATCTTCGCCTGGTAACCCATAAATAAAATCGGCCGATACACGAATTCCGCGATTAAGCCCGTTTTCAATCAGGGCAATGGCATCATGCGCATTATGAATCCGCCCCAAGAATTTCAATTTTTTATCGTCAAAAGATTGTACCCCAACCGAAAGCCGATTTACACCCGCCGTACAAAATTCGGTCAGTCTTGTATTATCCAAAGTTCCTGGGTTTGCCTCGATGGTTATTTCGGCATCAGGGGCAACATCAAAATTTTTGCGAATTGCCCCTATGATTTCCGAAAAATTTTTTGACGGGATAAGTGAAGGCGTTCCGCCACCGAAAAATATTGTCGGAATATGAATTTTCCCCAATTTTCGTGAGAAATATTCTATTTCATCAACAATTTTTTTTGTATATCCATCCCAATCAGGGTTGGAACAGGCATGTGAAAAAAACGCGCAATACCGGCACTTGGAAACGCAAAAAGGAACATGAATATAAATATTATGGGATGTAATCATATTACCAGCATATTACAACCGATGTGCAAAAGGGCAAGCGATAAATTGCTTTCTATAATTTAAAATTTATGATATAATACCCCAAGAAAAGGAATGAGAAAGGCGTTAATTTCGTTTTTGCCGGCGGTTTTGCTTCATTTTGTGGCATTTGGTGCGAATGAAGGGGTGCCGGTTTATTACCAAAAAGGCAAGGCCGCAAATTCCAATCAGTTAAATTATGGTAACTATGCGGACAAGGGATACACCAAATACGTTGGTACATCTGGTTCGAAACAGGTCGTTGGTACACGTACATATACATATCGTAATGAATATAAAAAGGCTCCGGAATTTGTGGAATATGTTGATGGAATGACATACGCAAATGCCGGAACAATGACTGTTAATGGTGTCGCGCTTACTCCCGAAAATGAACGGAATTCATATTTGTATGCCGGATATTCACGGCGGTTTGCCGACTTTTCGTTCAAAACCGGTGTAAATTCCAGGTTGGAATGGGATGATATGGTTTTTAACGAGATAAACGCAGGCGCAAGATATAATTTTTCGCTAAGAAGTTTTGATGTGTTTGCTTTTGGAGATTATACATATGGCGATATGTCTCATGGTGGACTGTCCATGGATTACGATTTGGAACCATACGATTGGGCCAGACCCTATGAAGGTATCTTTACAATATCTATGGGTGACCAAACCGGCCGGTCGCATCATCTGCGGTTTGGATTGGGCGCACACCATATATGGGATATTGGTGGTTGGAAACTATCGCCGGTTATTGGATACGAAATATTCAAGCATGATTTAAAGATGTCCGATCATTTATATCCGAACCAGGGTATATATCTGCCTTTGATGACAAATATGGGCGAATATGTATATGGGGACGAGCATGGCGAGTATTATTCTATGCCGATTGATGTTACACCACCTGATAACTGGTACCAGGTTTGTATGGGCCCCGAAGATATCAAGGTTGTTGTTCAAAATGGAACATCCAGTGGTTATGTTACAGGCCTTGGAGATTACTTAACAACGATGGATTATCAATCGTCAATGGGGCCAATCCCATGGGGTGTTTACGAAGGCGACTGTGTCATAATTGGTGGTGATGGTCCAATCAAGGTTGGTGGTATAACGCACATTTATAACACTACATGGAGTGGTTTTTATTTCGGTTTGGAAATTGAAAAACAAATGACACTGGCGGACAAATTACGTTTCTATTTCCAGGTTGGTTTGCCAAAGTATTCATCCGAAGGTATTTGGCCAAACAGAACCGATTGGCAGCAAAGCCCAAGTTTCTTGGACGAAGGCAGCAACGGTGCCTATTCATACACCGCCGAAATGGAATATAATTTGCGTCTTTCATCACGTCTTCAATTGGCATTAAAGGTCGATACAAATATGTTCCATGTCGGTCAAATTCCCGGTAAGTTATATATTGCTCAATACACAGAATTTGTGATGGACGAAAACGGACAATATGTATTAGATGAAGATGGTTTGCCATATTTACAAACTGTTCCTGCACATACCGAGAATATTAGCAATTCTTTAAAGGAAGCCAATTGGCAATCTTTTGGCATTCATCTTGGAATAAAATTTGCGTTTTAATAGGGAATAGGTTATGTGGCGCGTTTCTGCGTTTTTTGCTTTTTTGTTGGTATGTATGCCGGCCTTGGCCGATACAGGCAAATTTGACTTTGCCCGATGGGACTCCATTATGGATAACATCCGTGCGCGCGCCACGGCTCAGAATATATCAGACGATACAATAAATGCCACTTTGCGCAACCCAAAGTTTGTCCCATCCATTGTGAAAAGTGATAAAAATCAATCTGAATTTAAATTGACATTGGACGAATATCTGAAAAAGACGGTCAGTTCTACACGGATTACACGCGGTCGTCAAATGCGCACGAAATATCCAACATTGCTTTCACGCATAGACAATACATACGGTTTACCACCGCATGTTATTTTGGCATTTTGGGGTATGGAATCAAATTATGGCGAAGTCAAGGCGCGCCATCGTTTGGTAGATGCGTTTTTCACGTTAATTTATGATGGCCGTCGCGAGAAATTCTTTACAGACCAATTGTTGGCTTTAATGAAAATCGCCGATGATAATAAATTGGATATAACCACTATTCGTGGCAGTTGGGCCGGTGCCATGGGCCATTTCCAATTTATACCAACCACACTGGCATCGTATGGTGTTGACGGCAACAGCGACAATCGCGTTGATATTATCAACAGTATCGGCGATGCAATGGCCAGTGCCGGAAATTACCTTAATAAACTGGGGTGGAATAAAAATGAGCGCATCGTACGTCGTGTGATTTTGCCGGCAGATTTTGATACATCGCTTATGGATGGAAAAACCAAAAAGACACTTACCGAATGGGCAAAGATGGGTGTAATAAATTCTGACGGAACCCCAATTCCAACGGGAAATATGGTGGCGGGGTTGGTTGCGGATGCGGCAAATTTGCCGACCAATACAGATGACGATTTTTCGCCTGATTCTGATGTGGCACCACGTCCAGTAGTGGTTGCGTATTTAACCTATCCGAATTTTTATCGTATAAAAAAGTGGAACAATTCAAATTGGTACGCGATTGCCATTGCCGAATTGTCGGATACATTGAAATAAATTTCCCAAAAAATATGAAAAATAAAAATATTGCACAGGCGGCTTTTGTTTGGTATTCTTTAATAGTTGATTATTACCAAAGGAATAATTATGGCTATTAAAGTTCGTGATTTTGAAGTTCGGCTTACCCGTAACAAGGAAGAACGCCGTATGGTGCGACAATTGCGTTATGATGTCTTTGTAACCGAAGAAGGCGCATCTGCAACCACAGAACAGCAAGAATTACACGAAGAATTTGATGATTTTGACCGGTATGCCGAATATATGGCCGTGTTTCACAATGGTAAAATTGTCGGATCGTACCGTATCATAGATAAAAAGGCCGCCGACAAAATGGGTGGGTTTTACACCGAAACCGAATTTAACATTTCTAAAATAAAAAAGGCTTCGGACAATATCGCCGAAATGTCGCGTGCATGTGTCGCCGCCGAATATCGTGAAAACGCATTGGTTATGCGTATGTTATGGGCGGGGTTAAGTGAATATGTTTTGCGCCGGCGCATTGCGGTTCTGTTTGGGGTTGCATCTTGGGTTGGGCAAAAGCCTGTTGAATCGGCCCAGGCAATATCATACCTGTATTACAATCATTTGTCGCCGTTGCGTTTGCGTGCGCGTGTTATATCGGAAAATTTTGCGCCTGGGGCCGACCCGCGCATGTCAAAAATGAATATTTTGCCACGTGCGTATGTTGATGAAGAAATTGCTAAAAAACAAATGACTCCACTTATCAAGGGGTATCTGCGTATGGGGGCCACATTTGGCCAGGGTGTGTTTATTGATAAACCATTTAATACATACGATGTATTCGTTATGATGCAAAGCAAGAATATGGATGCTGCGTATCAAAGACATTTCTATGGTCGCGAAAACGCCTTGGATCATTTGGATGTCAAACCACGTCCCATGCAAACATTGGGCAAAATTATGTTGATGCCGATTACGGGCTCGTTGAATATGCTGGGGGCGTTCTTTGAATTCTTGTTGCGTGAAGATGCGGCGGATGCAGAATTTATTGACGATGAAACCCAAGGTTCACAAGAGGATAATCAAGATGGCACACGTTCGTAAACAAAATGTTTTTAACACGATAACTGGCAGTCTGCGCTTCATCGCGTTTTGGATTATGGTTGTGATTCAATTACCGGTCATAATTTTATTACCTTCGCGTTCACGGTTATCGGTTAAATATATGGCGGTGTTTATGAAAATTTTGCTGGTATTGGCAAGTATCAAGATTGTAAAGCATGGCCAGATTTCAAAGAAACGTCCGCTATTGGTTGCGGGTAATCATATATCGGTATTTGAAATTGCGACTTTCCCGGTAATGTTCGGGGGCAGTTTTATTTCAAAAAACGATGTCCGCCATTGGCCACTGGTCGGATATATTGCGAACAAGTTTGGTGTGGTGTTTATTGACCGTCGGCCTTCGCATGCGATGGATGCGCTGAAATTGGTGCAAGACGAGATATCAAAAATTAAATATCCGTTATATATTTTCCCCGAAGGCACAACAACAAATGGCGCCTATGTCAAAGAGTTTAAAAGCAGTTTATTCAATGTTGCCGAAGGCACTGATGTTACGGTTCAACCGGTTGTAACACGTTATTGTTTGCACGATGGCACGCCAATAAGTGATGAAGATTTGGCGGAACATTATGCGTATTTTGATAATGCAAAGCAGACACAGGGACCGCGTTGTTCCCGCGAACGCAGCGCGTTTGGTCAAATCTTTCATGTAATGGTTTTGGGTGGATTCCGCGTAGATGTCTATATGTTGCCGCCACCACCCCTTGGGGGTATGGACAGGAAACAAATGGCAGAAACAATGCACAAAATAATTTCAGATAAATATATGGAAACCAAGGATTTAAAAAAATGAAAATTGAAAACTTATGTGTACGGCGTTTAATTGGCGATGTTGCTGGCGCAACAACACGTGGACACAAAATTGCGGTCAAAGGCGGTTATATATATCAAACCTTCCAAGGTGGTTATACTTTGACACCGCTTGGTTGGTCCGTTGTCCATAAAATTGAAAATATTATTCGTGATGAAATGAATGCAATTGAAGGACAAGAAATCTTGATGCCTGTTGTTTGTACCGCTGATTTATGGCGTGAAACGGGACGTTATGACGCGATGAGTGTTATCGCAAAATTCAAAGGGGCATCGGGGGCTGATTATTTGATTTGCCCAACGCATGAAGAAGTTGTAACTGATTATGCGCGTTCTGTTTTGACATCGTATCGTCAATTACCATTTATGCTGTATCAAATTCAGACCAAGTTCCGTGATGAATTGCGTGTGCGCGCGGGGTTAATCAGAACCCGTGAATTTATTATGAAAGATGCGTATTCTTTTCATGAAACCCAGGAAGATTTGGAACAATACTATAAACGTTGTTTCGATGCATATTACAGAATCTTTCGCCGTTGCGGTTTGAAAAACTTTACCGATGTGTTATCGTCAACGGGTGATATGGGGGGCAAGGTCGCACATGAATTCCAACTGATTAACGAAATGGGCGAAGACACTTTGTATATATGCGATTGTGGATTCCGCGCAAACAAAGAATTAGAAGATACAGATTCGACCAAATGTCCAAAATGTGGCAAAGAATTGCAAAAGGTTCGTGGTATTGAAATCGGTAATATTTTCCAACTTGGTAAGAAATATACAGATTCAATGCACATGACATACACCGCCGCAGACGGCACGGAAAAGACCCCGATTATGGGATGTTATGGAATTGGTGTTGGGCGTACAATGGCGGCAATTATTGAAGAAAGTGCCGATGATAATGGCCCAATTTGGAATATGGAAACCGCGCCTTTTGCGGTCGAAGTAATCGGTTTGCCGGATAAAGAAAATAAAACTTTTGCGATGGCAGAGAAAATCTATAACGATTTGAAACGCGATGGAATTGAGGTTTTATTGGATAA
>CACZUL010000025.1 GCA_902784285.1 uncultured Pseudomonadota bacterium
CCAGACATTGGCAAATGCGTATTTGGCATTGGATAACGATTTGGAAATGTTGCCGGTTTTGAACAAGATTGATTTGCCGTCCAGTGATGTTGACGCGACGCGCGCACAAATTGCAGATGTTATCGGGTTGGATGCTAATGATGCGCTGGCGGTATCCGGTAAAACCGGGGCCGGTGTTCCAGAACTGTTGGAAGAAATTGTGCATAAATTGCCCGCCCCATCGGGAAATGAAAATGCGCCGACACGTGCCTTGTTGGTTGATTCTTGGTATGATTCATATTTGGGCGTGGTCGTATTGGTGCGCGTGGTTGATGGGACTTTGCGTCGTGGGCAAAAAATAAAATTTTTGGCGACCGGGGCGGAATATACGGTTGAAAAAATCGGATACTTTACGCCGAAAATGGTTAATGTCGATGAATTATCAACCGGTGAAATCGGATTTATTATCACGGGTATGAAGACAATCCATGATTGCAAGGTTTCGTTCTTTCCGGTGGAATCGGATGATTATCCGACCTTGCGCGACAGTGCGGAAAAATTGGCATTGAACGATGCATCGTTTGTGTTCACAACCGAAAAGTCGTCTGCGCTGGGGTTTGGGTTGCGCTGCGGTTTCTTGGGGTTATTGCACATGGAAATTATCAGCGAACGCCTTTCGCGGGAATTTAATTTGGCGTTGATAAATACTGTGCCAAGTGTGCTGTACAAGGTGCATTTGCGTAATGGTGAGGTTATCGATTTGGAAAATCCTGCCGATATGCCCGATATTACAAAAATCGAATCCATAGAAGAACCGTGGGTCCGTGCAACAATTATGATGCCTGATAAATATATGGGTGGAATAATGCAACTATGTTCGGAACGGCGCGGGGTCCAGGAAAATATTTCCTATGTCGGAAACAGGGCGGTTTTGGTATATCGTTTGCCATTGGCGGAAATTGTCTTTGATTTCTATGACCGGGTAAAATCTATATCTTCGGGTTATGCATCGTTTGACTATGTTGTCCAAGATTATCAGCCATCGGATTTGGTCAAGGTTTCAATTCTGGTCAATGAAGAAAATGTTGAACCACTGTCGTTTATGTGCCACAGGTCAAGTGCCGAAAAACGCGGTCGCACAATTGTTGAAAAACTGAAAGACCTTATACCGCGGCATCAATTCAAAATACCATTACAGGCGGCAATCGGTGGAAAAATTATCGCGCGTGAAACAATCGCGGCATATCGCAAGGATGTTACTGCAAAATGCTATGGCGGCGACATCACGCGTAAACGGAAACTTTTAGAGAAGCAGAAAGAGGGTAAAAAGCGTATGCGGACGTTCGGTAATGTCGAAATACCACAGTCGGCATTTATCAACGCACTGAAAGTGTAAACCCAAAGGAATCAAAATGAGCAAGTTTAAAGAATATAGAATCCTGTCGAAAGACGTGCGCGAAAAAAGAAACGAGATGCGCACGGCCCGGGCCAAGATAACTAGTTATAATAAAGAGTGCTTTTTAGATGCCCCTGGGTCTTATGATATTTCTGCATGCATAAATAAATTTGAACATGTTCATGGAATATGTATGGATCCGCATGCGTATGAAGATGGCGAGTTCACAAAGTTTTGCCCGCTGTTTGGTTCTGAACCATGTATGAACAGAACATGCAATATGTTCCAAAAAAATTCGGATTATATTGCGGCATGCGAAAGATATAAAAGTGCAGTCGCAAAGCGTAGGGAGTTTGTAAAAAATCTATTCAAATCAAAATAAAAAAAGGACACAAGATGAAAAAATTAGAAGAATATCGTTTGCTGAATCAAAATGTGCGCGCGGCGCGCAAAGCACTACATGCGGCCCAGACGCAAATTACCGAAACAATCGAGACCCCAAATTGGGAAAATTATAGCAGCGTTGTTAAATGTATAAATCGTTACAGTAAAATGACAATGCCTTGGTTTGCAAAAACTAGTTTCGAAGATATCGAATTCGTAAGATACTGTAAAGATTATAATTGTCATCACTTGTGCGAAAATAATAATTGTGAATATCAGGAACAAAATTGGGATGTGGTCGCGGCCCAGGTTGCCTATGACAATGCCAAAAAAGAACGTCGCGCATTTGTCCGTGGTTTGTTCGTGCGTACAAAATAATCACATATAAAACCAAAGGAGGTTTGATATGGGAACATTTAAGGAAAAAATTCAAGACATAAAAACTAAAAATTCATATTTTAAAAAGTTGAAATACGAGGTCCATTTGTTGGAAAGCAATTTTCTGTGTACCGAGCCTGGGCCATCTATGGCGTATGAAACCGAACCGTTTATAGAATATGATTATAGTGTTGAATTTCCACGTGCCTGTCGTAATTACGATATGTTGTGCCCATGTCAGGTTAAAGATTGCCCGCATAATCAGTGGAATAATCAATACATTGATTTGTTGAATCGTTTTTGGGTTGCACGGCGCGCGCGCAATCAGGCAATTTTGAATTTGTTCAAAATTCGGAAGAAATAAAAACTGAAAGGAGAGGGCGATGGCACACCAATTCTTTTTTAATCCATATATTTTGGACAACTTGGCGTTGCCATCGCGTGGTTTTGATGTGGTCCAAGATGTTTCAGAACCGCGCTTGCGTATGTATATAACAAGTCGGGGTGTAAAAACTTTCTTTGTCCGTAAACGCATCAAGGGACGCGACCGGCGTGTTATCATCGGCAAATATCCTGATATGGATATTGAAGATGCGCGCAGTGCCGTGAACACAGTATTGGATGACGCTGCGAAAAAAACACCCGTGAAACGCAAAAAAATTCTTTTCCGCGATTTTGTTCAGGCATATTTGAAAAATCGTGTGCATCGTTCAATTGGTTCATACGATAAATTGGTGCGTTCGATAAATAGGCATCTGACACCGTTGTTCGATAAAAATGTTTCGGACATTACCCAGACCGATGTTCAAGATACAATTGCGGCAATTTCTGGGGGGGCAATCGCAGAACGGATGCAGGAATTGTTGTTAAGTATTTTTCGATATGCCATTGATACGGGGTATATACGGGTGAATCCATGCGCAAAATTGCCAAAGCCAGAACAAAATCGCCGTGTGCGTCCGCTTACAAAATACGGGCTGCGCCGATTGGTAGAGGCAATTAAAAATTGTGAAGATACTACATTACGTGCGGCATTTTTGATGTTGGTTTATGGGTTCGCAACCAAAAATTTGGTCTTTTCGATGCAGTGGGAAGATTTGGATTTTAACCGGTATATGTGGGAAAATCGTCCATTGTCAGATATGGCGGTTGTGTTATTACAGGATTTACCCCAAGACGGGTATTGGGTGTTTCCGGGTCGTGGCCATGGTCATTTAACTGACCCGCGTCTTGCATGGTCGCGGGTTGCAAACGATGCGGGTATCCCGAATTTGACCATGGATGATGTTTATAAATTTGTTGTGCGGCGCCTTACCTGGGCCGGGGATAGGGAAGATTTGCGCAATAATATGAATGAATTGTTGGATGAATTACTGACGGTGGAATAGGGGGCCGTTTGTTATCGTTTGTTATAATTTCTTGACATGCGGGCCCGAAAGTGATAACTTTTTGCCATGAACGTCAGTATGTATGACAGAAAAGTTTAACAAAAACAAAGGATGTAAAATGTCAACTTTTGAAAAAGTAAAAAAAATCGTAGCAGACAAATTGGGCGTAGATGAAGCCAAGGTTACAGAATCTGCGGCATTTGTGAACGATTTGGGTGCCGATTCTTTGGACGTTGTCGAATTTGTTATGGAAGTGGAAAAAGAATTCGAAATCACAATTCCAGATGAAGAAGCGGCAAAATTGGTTACGGTTGGTGATGCAGTGAAATATATTGATGCACACTCCAAGGCGGCCAAACCTGCAAAACCTGCGAAGTAAGTTTGACTTCATTTGTTTATTTACGCCACGCGTGTTGCGTGGCGGTTTTTTTGCTGTATTTTTTGCGGAAAACATATTATCATTGGGGCATAAGTTTAACCATATAAAGGAATATGTTATGAAAAAAGTTGTTGTCACAGGTATGGGAATTGTATCCCCGGTTGGATGTGGCGTAGAATATGCTTGGAAAAATTTAATTGCGGGTAAATCCGGCATTCGGAAAATAGAAGAATTTGCCGAAGCGGACTTGGCCTGTCAAATTGCGGGTGTGCCTGTGTGTGGAACTGAACCTGGTCAATATAATCCGGATACGGTTGTTGAACCACGCGACCAACGCAAAATGGATAAATGTATTTTATACGGTGTTGTTGCCGCAGACGAGGCGGTCCGTGATGCAGGATTGGATACATATACCGGCGATAAAACCCGTGTGGGTGTTTCTGTCGGCAGTGGTATTGGTGGGCTGAATACTATTTATGAAAATTGTATTGAATTGGCGAATAATGGTCCAAGACATATTAGTCCGTTCTTTATTCCAAAGTGCATTATAAATATGGCGGCGGGGCATATATCTATTAGATATGGATTAAAGGGTCCAAATGTCGCATTGGTTACCGCGTGTGCCACCGGCGCGCACAGCATTGGTGAAGGTGTCCGTTTGATTCAACATGGTGATGCCGATATTATGGTATGTGGCGGGTGCGAAGGCGCGGTCGGCAAAATCGGTGTGGCGGGATTTTCGGCCATGAAGGCATTAAGTACTCGTAATGATGACCCAACACATGCATCGCGTCCGTGGGACAAGGGGCGTGATGGTTTCATTATGTCCGAAGGTGCAGGTGTTTTGGTTTTGGAAGAATATGAACATGCCAAGGCGCGTGGCGCAAAAATCTATGCTGAGGTTGCCGGTTATGGTCTGTCGGGCGACGCATATCATATAACTGCCCCGGCCGAAGGTGGCGAAGGCGGCGCGCGTGCGATGCAGGCGGCATTACGTGATGCGGGATTAAAACCATCGGATGTTGATTATATTAATGCACATGGAACATCAACTGGATTGGGCGATATGGGCGAATTGATTGCGGTCAAAAATATGTTTGCCGGAACAAATGCATGTATGTCGTCAACAAAATCTATGACAGGGCATTTGTTGGGTGCCGCCGGTGCGGTCGAGGCGATATTCTGTATAATGGCGATTCGCGATGGTATCGTTCCACCAACAATCAACCTTACTGACCCGGTGGACGAAGTAGGTGATTTTGATTTGGTTCCGAACAAGGCGAAAAAACGTAAAGTGGATGTTGCCTTGTCTAATTCATTTGGTTTTGGTGGCACAAATGCTTCGCTGGTTATGAAAAAGGTCGCGTAAATATGTCAGATATAGAGAGGGTTATGGCGGAAAGCATAACACCAGTTGAACGCACATCTGTTGATGATTGCGGAAAATGTGTTTTCTATGATTTTGCCGATGTTTGTCGACGGGTTGCGTGCACCAATTCGGATAATGTTTTTTCTGTGTATTGGGTTGCAAAAGACCAGAAAGCCGTACTGGACAAAGATGTTGCAGACCGCATTATGCGCGAATCGGCCGACCGTGTCCACAAGGTATCGCAGGCGATATTGGCAAAACAAATTGAAAAGCAGGGCGGTCGCTAAAAATGGCCGGGTCAGATGAAAAAAATTGGTTTGCAAAAAATCTTATTGCAATTCCCGGCGGTGTCGTCGGGAATTGCAGTGCATGTGTGTTTCGTAATTATCAAAAGTATTGTGCAAAAATGTCGTGTACATATTTTGATAATGATGCAGATTTTATCGAATCGGTTTATTGGCGTTCAGTGGAAACGCATGCGAATATCGCCACATGGTCCGAACTGGTGAATTGGTTTAATACCACAGATGCGCGTAAAATTATGGATATTTCAAAGGCGGTTTTAGAAAACAGGCGGTGAAATCACCGCCTGTTTTATTTCTCTTCTTCGTCTTTGCCCAGGCCGATTGTATTTTTCACCGGTTCTATAATAGATTTCTTGGCACTGTCCAATGTGCGGATAAGTGCACGGCGAATCTTGCCCGATATCGTCATTGGCAAACTGTCCACAAATTCGATTACACGCGGATATTTATATGCCGCGGTGCGGTCGCGAACATGGTTCTGTAATTGACGAATCAATATGTCGTTGCCTTGGAAATATTTATTCAAAACAATTGTTGCCTTGACAGCCTGGCCACGGGACGGGTCCGGAATGCCGGTAACGGCAACTTCGCGTACTGCGGGGTGTTCCAACAAGACACTTTCCACTTCAAATGGACTAATGCGATACCCCGATGATTTAATCAAATCGTCGTTACGGCCAACAAACCAATAATAACCATCTGAATCGCGGTATGCGACATCGCCAGTGTGATAGTATCCATCGCGAAATGCCATTGCAGTCAGTTTTTCGTTTTTATGGTATTCTTGGAACATGCCGACCGGGCGACCGTTTTCAATTGATACGCATATTTCGCCAACCTTGCCATCCGCGACCGGGCGACCATCTTCGTCCAATAATTTTATGTTCCAACCGGCGGCGGGCATACCCATACTGCCAGGCTTTGGTTCAATCCATTGGTTTGTAAACAATTGGACGCATGTTTCTGTTTGGCCAAAACCTTCGTGTAATTTGATTCCGGTCATATCAAAGAATCTTTCGTACACTTCGGGATTTAATGCCTCGCCGGCAACATCGGCCTTGGTTAATTTAGAAAGGTCGTATTTAGATATGTCTGCGTGTATCAGCATTTTATAAACCGTTGGTGGCGCACAGAAAGATGTAACACCATTTTCAGCCATTGCGTGCCATAAATCGTGTGCGGTAAATATTCCAGCAACATCAAATATGAACACCGTTGCACCCGCCAACCATTGACCATACATTTTACCCCATGAACATTTTGCCCAACCTGATTCGCTTAAAGTAAAATGGATGTCGCCATCGGTAAGCCGTTGCCAAAATACCGCAGTATTTATATGACCCAATGGATAGGCATAATTGTGCGCGACCATTTTTGGCATATCAGTTGTACCAGATGTAAAATAAATCACCATAGTTTCTGAATTTTCATTTGGGATGCGTTCAAATGTGTCCGGCATGGTATTTACCGAATCGGCAATCTCGTCATTGGTTATAAGCATAACCTCCGAATCGCCAATCGCTGTTTTAATCTCGTGCATAATATGTCCATCGTCAAAGGCAATAATTGCGCGCGATTCAGCGGTATCGATTCGATATTTTATATCTTCGGCCTTTAATTGATTTGTTGAAGGAATAGGAATGATACCGGTTTTGTGCATCGCCATCATCAAAATCCAATACTCCCACCGACGGCGTAAAAACAGCAGAACTGTATCGCCTTTCTTAAGACCACGGGAAGTCAAATAATTTGCAAATGCATTCGACATGCGCGACAGTTCGGCAAATGTAAAAATTTTCTTGTTGTTTGCATCATCAACCCAAATAATTGCCTGTTTTTCAGGGGTTTCACGAGCAATGACATCAATTACATCGTACGCAAAATTAAAGTTTTCCGGCACAATCGGTGTAGCATTTTCCCGATAGTCTTCATAATTTTCAAAATTCTGTTTCGCCAAAAAACGTGTCGCAAACATATAAGTCCCTTTTTTTAAAAATCCACTAAATAATGCCATTTTTCCGGGAAAAAACAAGTAAAAAAGTTGTTAGTGGTTAGTGTTGTTGAGGTTTGCCTTGGAAAATCAACGAAAATTAAAAAAAATAAAAAAAAGTTGCAAATGAATATTCGTGTTCTATAATCGAACCGTTCCTTCGAGAACGTTTGTTTGTTGTGTATGTTCGGAGTATAGCTCAGCCTGGTAGAGCGCTACGTTCGGGACGTAGAGGTCGTAGGTTCGAATCCTGTTACTCCGACCATAAATTTAAACCGCCGCTATCCCTCGCGGCGGTTTTAATTTATCGTGGTTCGATGTTACAGGATGAGAACCGTGGTTCGACAATGAGTAGATTTTGGAAGCGTAGCGCACCGAAATCGTTAGGAATGCCCCGCAGCCGGCACATATTCGTATGTGCCGAGCGAGGGAATCTGTTACTCCGACCATAAATTTAAACCGCCGCTATCCCTCGCGGCGGTTTTAATTTATCGTGGTTTTGTGGTATAATTCTGTTAAAGGAGAGTATAATAAATGGGCAGTATAAAAGATTTTATGGCGGCTATTGGATTGTTACGGGAAAAGTTTGAATACGAATCAGATTTTATGACTAATACCGGTAATTGGTGTTTTGTGCATGCAACAAAATATCTGCCGCGCAACAAATCAGATGGTACAGCGTATATCCCAACTACAGGGATGGCAACAGATTTCCAAGAACAACCGTACATGCAACATTAAATCATATTGTAACATCTCATGGATACGGTTCTTGGGATGATGTGCCAATTGTTGTATTGGCGCCATACAACGATATAGTAGAAAAAAATGGTAACCCTGTGGAAGTGGCTGGAACGGATACATATTGGTCGATTCATCCAGATAAAGGGTTGATTTTGCCAGAATCGGCATATGTTATAAAACCCGATGATAATGGGCCGCTGTTCCAAATTGGGGAACATGGTGCGACATATAAACGCGATAATTATACACCAAAACAAATTGAAGAGATAGAAGAGTTAATTGATAATCCATACGATTTAGAAGAATATACAAGATATAAGACTGGCAATTTAGAAAAGTTGGAAATAGAACGCGCGATTGAGTCTGATAAATGGATTCGACAGGGGTATGAACGTGCAAAGCAAAAGGGGACAGAAAAAGATTTTTGGCGTGGGTTATTTGAAGAATCGCGATTCAATATATTGTCAAAATATTTGCGTGATGCCGTTGTAAAAATGTCAATGAAACAAATTGGTAAGGATTGGATAAACGGTATCAGCGATGCAAGTAAAACCAGTGAAATTATAGCAAATACGGCCGAAGCAAATGGTATTCCTGGCAATGCTAGCAATAAAGGACATTCAGGTTCTATATATGATGGGATTGATAGTTTTGCCGATAGTCTTGAACAGACATTGGAGTTCGGTGTGTTGGGGGTTCCTGGAATATTTAAAACGGATATAAAATCACTGTATGATGTAATTGTAGAAAAGGGTTGGCGAAAAAATCCGCTTGTATCCGCAATAATTTTGAATTTGATTGAAAATCAGCCAATCGATTTTCTTAAATTGTATCAAGATGAATATAAATGCAAACAAGACAACAAAATAATTACAAAGAAAGAATTGTTGAAAACTGTACAAGATGAGTTGGATATGTATGCTAGTAACTATTTTAAATTAGACGAGGATTACAAAAATAGGCAAATACAATTATGCCGTGATAGAATAGTAAAATATACAAATGACATACGAGAAATATCTGAAAAACCAACAATAGCAGATTATGACGAAAACCTTTGGGAATCGGTTCGTCGCCATTGTGAACGTCTTGCGTCTAAGTATCAAGCATGGCGATCAGAATTGATCAAGAATCCGGAATACAAAAACCTGGTTCAGAAATTGCGTGTGTTGATCGGTAAGACCGGCAATATTATGCAACAAGGGCGAGAAATGTGATATCAAAATTTGCAAAATGAAATTTATCTGGCATAATTTCATCTGTTATGCGAAGACGGACCAAAAAAGTTTTAACACGATATTTTGTGCTGATTGCTGCGGCGATGTTTGCGATAATTTATTATGCTTTGTGTGTACGGTCGTCGATTCGCGAATCGGTTATGTTTTCAATAAATTCCGGTGATACGGTGACATCTGTTGCGCGCAGGTTGGATTCGCAAAAAATTGTGTTTTCTGATATGGCTTTTAAGATGTCGATTCGACTTCAGGGTGGTCGGGTGCAAAGTGGGGACTATGAAATTCCGCGTGGCGCATCGGTTTGGACAATTGCCCGTATGTTTGCAAATGGAAAAATCGCAACAACAAAAATTGTTATCCCCGAAGGTTTAACAGTTTTGCAAATCAAAGACCTGTTGATGAACTATTCTAAATTAAGCGGTGATGTTAATTGTGATGATGGGCGGCCTGTTTGTGATTTGGCAGATGGTGATGTGTTTCCCGATACATATTATGTTGCGCGTGGAACTTCGCGATTGGCGGTATTGGAATTGGCACGCAAAAAAATGACCGAGATAAAAAATAATTGGTTGCGCATGCATCGTAATCCACCGGCACCGTTGCGCGGGTGGGACGATGTTATAACATTGGCATCAATTGTCCAGAAAGAAACCCCCAAAACATCGGAAATGAAAATAGTGGCCAGTGTTTATTTGAATCGTCTGCGCCGTGGTATGCGGCTTCAGGCCGATCCGACGGTCGTTTATGCACTGACCGATGGTTATGGCGATATGCGCGGGGAACCGTTACTGCGTGGACACTTAAAAATAGACAGCCCGTATAACACATATCGTAACAACGGGTTGCCGCCGGCGCCGATTGCAAATGTTGGTGCGCACGCGATTCGCGCAGTGATGAATCCGGCCGATACAAAATATCTGTATTTTGTTGCAGACGGGCGGGGTGGACATAAATTTTCATCTGATTACGAATCGCATATGAAGAATCATGCTGACTGGCGCGAGATAAAAAAATTAAATAATCCAGAATTAAATTCTGACATTTATTAAATTGTTTAATAAAACCATGCCATAAAAAAAAGAATAAAAAAATGCCGTATAACGCGGTGTTTACGGCGTGGGAATTTTTTCCGAATCGCACAGTGCGCTATTTTAGCATATTTTTTTGCAATACGCAAAAATCTTTTTTCTTGAAATTATGTTTTTTGAATAGGAAAATAATGATAACTAGATGGAGAGAAATTCTAGTTTCCCATAAACAAAAAAGGAAAGGATAAATAATGAAAAAAATTGCTTTGACATCTTTATTGGCTGTCTTCGCGGCGGCTGGTGCGAACGCGGCAAACGTGATTGATGGTAATCCGTTGTATATGCCACGTGCGGGTCATTTTTACAGTGTGACAGATTTGTATTCTCATTCTGAAGATTCTGAAACATGGGCATTGGGCGAAGATTTTGGTTTTGGTGTAACCGATTTCTTGGCGGTTGATTTGAAAACAACCATAACAGAATATGATTCTTTTGATGGCGCAGCTTGGAATGATATGACTTTCGGTTTGACTGCACGCGTATTTGACCGTGGCGCATGGAAGGCCGATGTTTATGGTCGTTATGCTGTTGGTGGTGTGGATGTACCGGGTTTGGGTTATGTAGGCGGTGTTTGGCCGGATCATAAACCGTTCTGGGATGAAGATGATTCATTTTATACATGGACGATGGGATTGCGTGCGGGTTACACAACATCTTTGTGGACGATTGCCGGTCACGTAGATTTCAATTACACCAATTCTGAAAGCTTTAACTGGGGCGATGACACAAGTTTACATATGTGGCGTGCCGGTGTTGATGGTCAATTGGTTATCGACAGCGATTGGAACCTGGTTGCTGGTGTTGAATACACAGGTTATGCCGATGATGGCGTTAAAGATGCCGGTTCTTGGAAAGGCGAATTTGGTGTGAACTATAACATTGATGCAACCAAGTTTGTTGGTTTGTATATCAATGGTACTATGCATCATGCCACAGGCGATTGGGAATTGGATGACGGTGTTGGTTATGGCATCAAATTCGGTATCGATTTCTAAAAAACGCCCGCAAGGGCGTTTTTTTAGTGGTTAGTGTAAGTGGATAGTGGTTAGTTGTTTCTGGAATTTTTTCATTATTACAAAATTATTCCAGATACCGACTAACCACTAATACTGGCCACTAACCACTCTGTGTTATTCTTGGTTATTATTTTTTGCTTGAAAGTATTCCCATTTATGGGGTAAAATAGAAACAGCTAGTTGTACTAGTTCATGAACTTAAACACAAATGAAAGGATAAATAATGAAAAAAATTGCTTTGACATCTTTGTTGGCTGTCTTTGCGGCGGCCGGCGCACATGCGGCAAACACAATGGACGGTAATCCGTTGTACATGCCACAAAAGGGTCATTTTTACAGCGAAACCGCGCTTAGCACACATACAAACAATATGAACGGTGTTACTTTGGCGGAAGAATTCGGTTTTGGTATCACCGATCGTTTGGCGATTTCTGTAAACACATCCGCTTCTGAATCAAATTGGTTTAAAGGTAATAAAGAAGCCGCCACAGATGATCAAGATCAGGACGAAACATATCCATTGGTTGGTGACGCATGGAATAATTTGGGCGCAGATATTGCTTGGCGCGTTATCAATGATAAAGCATGGAAATTGGATGTTCGTGGCGGTTTCGAAATGGGCTCGGTTCCGTTCAATACTTTGGGTGTGAGCGAGGGTCAATTTGCAACTGTTGGTTCTGTCTGGGGTGATCATGCAAAATTCATGGACAAAGATTATACATTCTATACATGGAAATTGGATGTCCGTGGTGGTTATGTGACCGAAGATTGGACATTGGCGGCACATGCTGGTATGTTGTATGTCAATAATGAAGCTTTCAATTGGGGCGATAGCGATCCAATGTGGGCGAATCATATTATGAACTTGGGTGTTGCTGGTCACTGGACAATGAGTGACACTTGGAGTGCATATGCATCTGCCGATTACTACAAGATTATGGATCATTATAATGAAGAGGCTACACGTGGTTATTGGGATTTGACACTTGGTCTGAATCTGAATATTGATGATACAAAGTATGTCGGAGTGTATGCAACCAGAACGATGTATCGTTTCAATGGTGGATATCTGGATGTCCAAGGTAGGGTTGCGCCTATCACGGATGGATTCACCGTTGGTGCTAAATTCGGTATTGATTTCTAATATCGTTACTGTGTTAAAAAAGAGCGGGGCGGTTGCCCCGTTCTTTTTTTATGGACAAATTCCTAAGATGTTGTTAGAATTGCATCAACTAGATTATTTTTCTAGGTATAAAACAAAAATGAAAGGATAAAATAATGAAAAAAATTGCTTTGACATCTTTGTTGGCTGTCTTTGCGGCGGCCGGTGCAAACGCGGCAAATGTTATCGACGGTAATCCGTTATACATGCCACAAAAAGGTCACTTTGTTAGTGAAACGGTCGTGGGATCTCATTCCGAAAATGATCAAGATTGGTCTTTGGGTGAACGTTTTGGATGGGGAATCACAGATAGATTGACCGTTGGTTTAACAACATCTGTGACAGAACATGCGTTCTTTGAAAACTTTTCATGGAATGAGGTCGCCGTTGATGGTGCATATCGTTTGATTGACGATTGCGCGTGGAAACTTGATGTGTTGGGTGGCTTTGAGGTGACACCGATGCGTGCATACCACAATTCTATGTGGGAAAAAGATATGACAACATATTCTTGGATTGCCGGTGTTCGCGGTGGTTATATGACCGAAGATTGGACATTGGCCGCGCACGCGAATTTCATCTATAAAAATTCCGGGATGTTCAATTGGGCATATGATGACGAATATACCAAAAATCATAATTTGAATTTGGGTGTTGCCGGTCATTGGATCTTCAGTGATCAATGGAGCGCGATTGCATCTGCGGATTACTATAAGACCCTGGACAGCTATTTTGACGCAAATAATCATGGGTTATGGGAATTGGCCGCTGGTTTGAACTTTAACTTTGATGCAACCAAGTATTTGGGTGTTTATATCAGCAAAGATATCGAACACAACGATGGTGGTTGGGAATCCCAAGATGGTATCGGTTTCGGTGCTAAATTCGGCATTGATTTCTAATACTGAATTTCAAAACACAGACACCACCCGGTCGGGTGGTGTTTTTATATATTAATTTTCTGCGATTTTTATTAATATTTTTGCTAAAATTCCTTGACAACGGCGGTGTTCGGGGTTATAGTAAGGGCGCTTTCCGTGTAATCAAGGAAAGTGAATGGCAGATTTATAATTGCGGGTCGCCGTTAAAATAAGTCTGATACGGTGTTTTGTGTAAAAAAGGACATAAGGAAAAACAAAGAGATTTTTAATGCCAACAGTGAACCAACTGATTCGGAAACCTCGTAAAAAAGTTGTCGTGAAATCCACGGCACCTGATATGATGGAAAATCCGCAAAAGCGTGGTGTTTGCACACGTGTGTACACAACCACACCTAAAAAACCTAACTCTGCTCAACGTAAAGTGGCCCGTGTTAAATTGGCCAATGGTCGCGAAGTAACTGCATACATTCCTGGTGAAGGTCATAACCTTCAGGAACACAGTGTTGTTATGATTCGTGGCGGCCGTGTTAAGGACTTGCCCGGTGTTAAATATCACATCATTCGTGGTGTGTTGGATACTAAGGGTGTAGAAAGCAGAAAGCAGGGTCGTTCTTTGTATGGTGCAAAGAAAGCAAAATAATTAACATGCGGGCGTGCCCTGTGTGAGTAATCCGGTTCCCCGGGTGAAGAACAAAAAGGAATATAAGATATGTCAAGACGTAAAGCCGCAACAAAGCGTGAAATTTTGCCAGATTCTAAATATAATAATCTGGTTGTTGCAAAATGTATTAATGTTGTTATGCACGACGGTAAGAAAGAAGTTGCCGAAGCGATTGTTTATGGTGCATTGGAACGTTTGAAAAAGATTGCCAAAGATGGTGATGAATTGGCTTGCTTTTTAGAGGCGGTTGATGCCGTAAAGCCATCTGTCGAAGTTAAAGGTCGCCGTGTTGGTGGTGCGACATATCAAGTCCCTGTCGAAGTAAGACCGGATCGTCAGCAAACATTGTCTTTGCGTTGGATTATAAATTCTGCGCGTAAACGTGGCGAACGTTCTATGGAAGAACGCCTGTTTGCGGAATTGCGTGATGCACTTAATGGTACTGGCGCTGCATTCAAAAAGAAAATTGATACTCATAAAATGGCCGAAGCGAATAAAGCGTTTGCCCATTTCCGTTGGTAATATAAAGAAAGATAAAGGAAAAGAAAAATGTCTGTTGGAAAAACCGCTCCCCTGCATATGTATCGTAACATCGGCATTATGGCGCACATTGATGCCGGTAAAACGACAACTTCGGAACGTATTTTGTTCTATACTGGGAAAACATATAAAATCGGTGAAGTGCACGATGGTGCTGCCACTATGGACTGGATGGAACAAGAACAAGAACGTGGTATTACAATTACATCCGCGGCAACGACATGCTTTTGGCGCGACCATCGTATTAACTTGATTGATACCCCGGGACACGTGGACTTTACAATGGAAGTGGAACGTTCTTTGCGTGTTTTGGACGGTGCGGTTGCGGTATTTGAATCTGTGTCGGGTGTTCAACCACAATCTGAAACTGTTTGGCGCCAGGCCGATAGATATAATGTTCCGCGTATTTGTTTTGTGAACAAGATGGACCGCGTTGGTGCAAACTTCTTTCGTTGTGTCGAAATGTTCCGTGAACGTTTGGGCGCGAATCCGGTTGTGTTGAATTTCCCAATCGGTGCCGAAGCGGACTTTAAGGGCGTTGTCGATGTTTTGGAAATGAAGGGTTATATTTGGGAAGACGAAATGGGTTCCCACCCGGTTACTATTGAAATTCCAGAAGAATTGAAAGCAAAGGCTGAAGAATTACACAACAAATTGATTGAAGAAGTCGTTACATTGGATGATGCCGTTATGGAAGCATATATGGAAGGCAAAATTCCAGATCACGATACAATCAAAAAATTGTTGCGCAAGGGTGTCATTGCCCAGAACTTTGTTTTGGTGCTTTGCGGTTCTTCATTTAAGAACAAAGGTATTCAACCGTTGTTGGATGCGATTGTTGACTATTTGCCATCTCCGTTGGATGTTCCGGCGATTAAGGGAACAAAAATGGATCGTGAAACCGTTGCAGAACGCCATCCGGATCCCAAAGAACCGTTCAGTGCGTTGGCATTTAAGGTTGCAAACGACCCGTTCGTTGGTAATTTGATGTTCATTCGTATCTATTCTGGTAAATTGACATCGGGTTCATACATCTATAATTCGAATCGTGATAAACGTGAACGCGTTGGTCGTATGTTGTTGATGCATTCAAATCAACGTGAAGAAATTAAAGAAGCATCTGCCGGTGATATTATCACATTGGTCGGTATGAAGGAAACAATTACCGGTGATACACTGTGCGATGAAAATAATCCGATTATTTTGGAAAACATCCATGTTCCAGAACCGGTTATTTCTATCGCGGTTGAACCGAAAACCAAGGCCGACATTGAAAAGATGTCTTTGGGGCTTCAGGCATTGGCCAAAGAAGATCCTTCGTTCCGTGTATCGGTTGATGAAGAATCTGGCCAAACAATTTTGGCGGGTGTCGGTGAATTACACTTGGAAATTTTGGTTGATCGTTTGCTGCGTGAATTCAAGGTTGATGTTAATGTCGGTGAACCACGTATTGCATATCGTGAAACATTCCGTAAACCGGTAACCGAAGAATATACACATAAAAAACAATCTGGTGGTTCGGGTCAGTATGCCCAGGTAAAAATCGAATTTGAACCGTTGGAACCGGGCAAAGGATACGAATTTGAAAACAAGATTGTTGGTGGTGCGATTCCGAAAGAATACATCCCGGGTGTAGAAAAAGGATTAAAGATAGCCCAACAGACGGGTGTTCTGATTGGCTATCCAACTGTGGATTTCAAGGCAACATTGATTGATGGTAAATATCACGAAGTCGATTCTAATGTGTTGTGCTTTGAAATTGCGGCGCGCGCCTGTTTCCGCGAAGCAATGAAAAAGGCGTCGCCAAAATTGTTGGAACCGATTATGAAACTTTCGGTAACCACACCGGAAGAATACGTCGGTGACATTATCGGCGATTTGAACAGTCGTCGTGGACAAATCAATGGTATTGAAACTCAGTTTGGTAACCAAGTGATTTCTGCCTTTGTGCCGTTGGCGAATTTGTTCGGATATGTCAAAACCTTGCGTTCTTTGTCCCAGGGGCGTGCAAATCCATATATGGAATTGTCGCACTATGACGAAGTTCCGCAAAATGTCGCAGATGAGGTTATCAAAAAGCTGACAAAATAAAAAAAAGATTGAGATTTCTGATTTTGGGTGTAACATCCAACTTCAGAAGTCAAACAGAAAGTAAATTAACAAACCAGAGCCCAAGGAGAAAACCATGGCAAAAGAAAAGTACATAAGAACCAAGCCACACGTCAATATTGGTACTATTGGTCACGTTGACCACGGTAAAACAACATTGACTGCCGCTATCGTTCACTACTATGGCGTCGGTGCGGATGCACAAAAAGGTGTTGACCAAATCGATAACGCCCCAGAAGAAAAGGCACGCGGTATAACAATTAATACTGCGCACGTTGAATATGAAACAGCCAACCGTCACTATGCACACGTTGACTGCCCAGGACACGCGGACTATGTTAAAAACATGATTACCGGTGCGGCCCAGATGGACGGTGCTATCTTGGTGGTTGCGGCAACAGATGGTCCAATGCCTCAGACACGTGAACACATCTTGTTGGCACGTCAGGTCGGTATTCCAAAAATCGTTGTTTATTTGAACAAATGCGATTTGGCGAATGATCCTGAATTGTTGGAATTGGTTGAAATGGAAATCCGTGAATTGTTGTCTGCAAACGACTTTGACGGTGAAAATGTGCCAATTATCCGTGGTTCTGCGATTTCCGCATTGGAAGAAAAGAACGACGGTTTCGGTAAAGAATCTATCGATGCTTTGTTGAAAGCATGCGATGAATACATTCCAATGCCAGAACGTCCAATCGACAAACCGTTCTTGATGCCAATTGAAGACGTATTCAGCATCACTGGCCGTGGAACCGTTGTTACGGGTCGTGTCGAAGCCGGTGTTATCAAAGTTGGTGATGAATGCGAAATCGTTGGTTTGAAACCAACACAGAAAACAACAGTTACCGGTGTTGAAATGTTCCGCAAATTGTTGGATCAAGGTGAAGCCGGTGATAACGTTGGTTTGTTGTTGCGTGGAACCAAGAAGGAAGAAGTTGAACGTGGTCAAATTATCTGCAAACCGGGTTCTATTACCCCGCACACAGATTTCGAAGCAGAAGTCTATATTTTGACCAAAGAAGAAGGCGGACGTCATACAGCGTTCTTTAGCAACTATCGTCCTCAGTTCTTCTTTAGCACAACTGACGTAACGGGAACAATCACTTTGCCGGCGGATAAAGAAATGGTCTTGCCAGGCGATAACGTTCGTATCACGGTTGCATTGATTGCACCTATTGCTATGGACGAAGGCCGTCGCTTTGCTATCCGTGAAGGCGGACGCACAGTTGGCGCAGGTGTTGTATCCAAGATTATTAAATAACAACAATATTTATTGGTCGCCCGCGGGAAACCGTTGGGCGGCCGATAAGTGTAAAAGACAATAGATAAGGGAAACAAGCAATGGTACCAGCATCAAAAATTCGCATCAAATTGACGGCTTTTGACCACAGAATTTTGGTGGAATCAGTGGAGGAGATTGTCAAAACTGCAAAGCGCACCGGCGCAGATGTCGTTGGGCCTGTTCGCTTGCCGACATTGATTCAGAAATTTACGGTCAACCGTTCGCCGCACGTCGATAAAAAATCACGTGAACAATTCGAAATCCGCAATCATAAAGCGGTTGTCGATATTGTTAACCCAACCCCTCAGACAGTTGATGCACTGATGAAGTTGGATTTGGCATCGGGTGTTGATGTAAAGATTAAATTGTAAAAAATTGTTAGCGTTAGAACAAAGGTGATATTCTAACCTCTGACATAAAAAAAGGCAAAAAAATGAAACGTAGCGGATTGATTACAACAAAAATGGGAATGACACGTCTGTACGATGATACGGGTGTGGCGCACGCAGTAACGGTTTTGTCCGTTGGTGATTGCGCGGTTATCGGAAATCGGACGATGGATAAAAATGGTTATGTGGCGAATGTCTTGGGTATTCGTGAAGCCAAGGCGAAACATATTGCCAAACCGCAGGCGATTGCGGCAGAAAAGGCGGGTGTTAAGCCATATCGTAAAATTGTGGAATTTCGTGTGTCTGATGACTGTGTTATTCCAGTTGGAACGCCATTAAACGCGTCTCATTTTGTTGCCGGGCAATTTATTGATGTCCAAGCGACAAGCAAGGGTAAAGGATTCCAAGGTGCGATGAAACGTCACAACTTTGGTGGTAAAGAAGCAACCCACGGTGTATTAAAAGCGCATCGTTCATTGGGTGGTACGGGTATGCGTGAATGGCCGGGTCGTGTTTTGAAAGGTAAAAAGATGTCCGGACAAATGGGTAATGAAACCGTAACAGTTCAAAACCTGAAAGTGTTTGGCATAGACGAAGGTGAAAATTTGATTTTCGTCGAAGGCGCAGTTCCGGGTTGCAATGGAACGTTTGTTTTGATTACAGACGCGGTTAAAAAAGAACACAAAGATTTACCTGTTCCGACATCGGTCAAAGAACCAACAGAAACCAAATCTGAATCTGTTGCAGAATAGGTTTTGAAAATTAAGGTGAAACACTATGCAAGTAAATGTTATAAATTTTGATGGCAAAGCGGTCGGCAAGATTGATTTGCAAGATTCTATTTTTGGTTTGGACGCACGTGCGGATATTCTGCATCGTGTTGTAACATGGCAACGCGCCAAGGCGCGCGCAGGCACCCACGCGGTAAAAACCGTTTCTGATGTCGCGGGCAGTGGTAAAAAAGCCTTTAAACAAAAGAAAACTGGTAACGCACGTCAAGGTGAACGTTACAATGTTCATATGCGTGGGGGTGGTGTTGTTCATGGGCCGGTTGTTCGTGATCACAGCATCGATTTGCCGAAAAAGATTCGCGCACTGGGTCTTAAAATGGCACTTTCTTCAAAATTAAAAGAAGAAAGTTTGATAATCGTTGATTCTGAAAAAATGTCAGTGGCAAAAACGGGCGCATTTGCGAAACAGTTGAAAAAATTGAATATCGCATCTGCTTTGTTCGTTGGTGGGGACACTTTGGATGAAAATTTCAAGAAGTCTGCGGCAAATATTGTTAATATTGATGTTTTGCCAACGGTCGGTTTGAACGTTTTGGACATCTTGAAACACGAAAAATTGGTTTTGACGGCTGATGCTGTCAAGGCCATCGAGGCACGCCTGGCGGCGTAATGTCAATCGGTTTGAATAAAAGGTCAAAGATATGGCAGAAAAAAAAGTTAAGACAGAAAAGAAACCAGTTGTAACAGCCGGTATTTATGATGTGCTGCGTCGCCCAATCGTTTCTGAAAAGGCGGTGAAGTTATCAGAAGAAGGCTCGGTTGCTTTTGAAGTCGATGCACGTGCAACCAAAGAAGATGTTGCGCGCGCGGTTCAGACAATATACGGTGTTAAACCAACCAAGGTAAACATTGTTGTTGTCAAAGGTAAAGTCAAACAATTCCGTGGCCGTGGTACAGGAACACAACGCACAGTTAAAAAAGCGTATGTTTCGTTACCGGCGGATGCAAAATTGGATTTGTCGACAAATATATAAACTAATGCCCCCGGCAGAGAATCCAGATGGTCTGGACGTTAGTGTCGGGGTGAACAAAGGATAGAAAAAATGGCATTGAAAAATTATAAACCAATTACCGCAGGCACACGTGGTCTGGTTTTGATTGATCACAGTGAATTGCACCGTGGTGCGCCAGAAAAGGCGTTGACGGTTGGTTTGAAATCCAAAGGTGGCCGTAATAATTTCGGTCATGTTACTGTTCCACATCAAGGTGGCGGTCATAAACGTAAATATCGTTTGATTGACTTTAAACGCAAAAAGGTTGATATGCCGGCGACGGTTGTTCGTTTGGAATATGATCCGAATCGCACTGCGTTTATTGCTTTGATTGAATATAAAGATGGTATGCGTTCATATATTTTGGCGCCACGTGATTTAAAGGCGGGCGATATTGTTATTTCCGGTGCTCATCAAGATATTAAACCGGGTAATGCGATGCCATTGAAAAATATGCCAATTGGTACAATTGTTCATAATGTAGAGTTGAAACCGGGTGCCGGTGGTCAATTGGCCCGCAGTGCCGGTTGTTATGCACAATTGATGGGTAAAGACGGTGTCTATGCCCAGATTAAGATGAACAGCGGTGAATTGCGTAAAGTTCATTCTGATTGCTTTGCGACGGTTGGTGCGGTTTCTAACCAAGACCAACGTAACGTCAATTTGGGTAAAGCAGGTCGTGCGCGTTGGTTGGGTATCCGCCCATCTACACGTGGTATGGCGCAAAACCCGGTTGATCACCCGATGGGTGGTGGTAACGGTCATTCCAAGGGACATGAACCGGTGTCACGTACAGGTATTCCAGCCAAGGGATATCGTACCCGCAGAAATAAACGTACAGCCAAAATGATTATTCGTAGCAGACATTTGGCAAAGAAAAAATAAAATAGGTTAGGAGTTATAAATGTCTCGTTCAGTTTGGAAAGGTCCGTATGTTCATCCATCTATCTTGAAAAAGGTAGCGGTGGCAAATGAAAAAAATGATCACAAACCAATTAAAACTTGGTC
>CACZUL010000026.1 GCA_902784285.1 uncultured Pseudomonadota bacterium
AAAATGAAAGCCGATAATCCACTAACAATGGGGAGGCGGAAGAAGAACGGCGGCAAAATAATTGCGCTTATTAGAACTTCCCGGGGTTGCCCGTTACAGCAAAGGACTCTTTAATGGTATGGCGAATCCAGCGAGAGTTGAAAAGGTAGCATTGGCGACAATGTTACAAAACAAGGTGGCACCACGTTGGTGTTATGTTTATCAAAGAATGATATGCATAATAATTTAACGTCCTTGTGTTCTTATTGAAAAAACAAATAACGAAACACAAAGGAGGTTAAAATGTCTAAAATAAGAACGCATATCGCCGAAATTTCACAAAAAATTGGCGAAACAGTAACTGTCAAAGGTCACGCGCAAACAATTCGCGAACAATCTAGCATTGCATTTATTGTCCTGCGTGAGATAACCGGAACCGTTCAATGTGTTATTGAAAAGGGGTCGGTGGCCTTTGAAACGGTAAAACAGATCACAACGGAATCAGTTATATCCGTAACAGGAACCGTTGTAAAAACATCCAGTACAGAATCCGGATTTGAAATCCATGTTTCTGAATTGGAAATTATATCACTGGCATCGGCAACACCCATACCAGTAACACAAAAAGGCAGCGCCGAAGTTACGCCTGAAAAATCGCAAGATTGGCGATTTCTGTCTTTGCGCAGCCCGCGCGGCGCAACAATTATGCGTGCGTTTTCTGCGATGACCGCCGGATACCATAAGTATTTGGAAGAGCAAGGATTCATAGAAATCCAAACACCAAAGATTATGGCAACACCGTCTGAATCGCGCGCCGAATTATTCAAATTGGAATATTTCGGGCAGACGGCATACCTTGCACAATCACCACAGTTATTCAAACAGATGGCGATAGCAAGCGGCCTGGAACGAGTATTCGAAGTCGCGCCGGCATTTCGTGCGGATCATTCATTTACTACGCGTCATGCGACAGAATTCACGTCGTTCGATGGCGAAATGGCATACATTGAAAGCTTTGAAGAGGTTATGAGTGAACTTGAAAAGACAATCGGTTATATGCTGACATCGATAAAGAAGACGTGTGGGCGGGAAATCGAAAAATACTTTGGTATTACAGAGTTTCAGTTAAAGAAACAGATTCCGCGCATAACCATGGCGCGCGCAAAAGAAATCTTGCGTGAAATGGGTTGTGCATCCGAACAACCGGACATAACCACCGCAGAAGAAAAAGCCCTGGGCGAATATGTCAAAGAACATTACGGTTCAGATTTTGTATACATCACAGAATGGCCATGGGAAACACGTCCTTTTTATCACAAGAAAGGCGTTGGTGAACATGGTGAACCGATATCGGTGTCTGCCGACTTGCTGTACAAGGGGGTTGAAATCGTAACCTGTGCTCAACGTGAAGAATCCTATAGCAAATTGTGTGAACAGTTGCGTGAAAAAGGATTGCACCAAGAGGGGTTGCAGTGGTACCTGGAATGCTTCCGCTATGGCATGCCACCACATGGTGGTTGGGGCTTTGGCGGCGCAAGATTCATAAAGCAGTTGTTGGAATTGCCAACAATACGCGAGGCATGTTTCCTGTTCCGTGGACCATCACGCCTGATGCCGTAAAAAAGAAAAGGCGTTCGGGAACACCGAACGTCTTTTTATTTTAGAAACACAAAAACTGTGATACAATAGGTATGATACCAAAAGGATTTATAATGCAGATTGAATTAAAACCATTACAATTATCGGATGCGGAAACTTTATATGAATTTTTCCAAAAATTGCCGGCATCAGAAAACGGCAAAAACAATCGGGCGCATGGCTTATCCAAAGAGGATTTTGCTAAATGGGTTCAAAGTGAAATAGATTCTTCGCAGGGGAAGAATTTGAAACCAGGTTATGTCCCCGGAACAACCTATGTGATGTATGTGGATGGCACACCGGTGGGGGTTAGCAATTTAAGGCATTATCTGAATGAAAACTTACAAAAGGATGGCGGACATATTGGTACGCATATCCTGCCAGAATATCGCGGACGTGGTTTTGGTAACATCATAAAACTGGAAACATTAAAAAAAGCCAAAGAGATGGGGATAAACCCTGCGCTGGTATTTAATCATGATGACAACGTACCGGCGTGGCGCACATCCGAAAAACTAGGTGGAAAGCTGGAATCGATAAACATAGTCAACGGTGTAAAATTACGAAAATATGTTATCGATACATCAAAGTTATAAAACAAGCCGCCCAAATGGGTGGTTTTAATTTATCTTGTTTTTATCTGTGGATTTTTTACCAATTTCTGTGCGGAAATCAATGCATTATTATATGTATCAAACGCAGCACCAATGCTGTATACCTGCACACACCCTGGCATATGTATATAATCTGCTGGAATCTTATAAGGTTCAACCGTTGTGATATTGTATGTGCCACGATGCGATTCTTTTATAATGTATTTCACACGCGTTCCTTCAAATGCGGAACGATCAATATCGCAATCTAAAGGCAGCGTTATAAAATCAGAAACCGCCAAAGCATTCGCTTGAATTTTATCTTTCGTAAATTTGTATGATTTATATATCGTTCTTTCTAATGGTTTGCAGTAATAATTGGCGGTTTCTATAAAGATTTTATCGGTTTCTTGATTTGTATATTTTGGATCATTCATTGACGCTATTATGGATGACAGAGTATTTGGATATTCTTTTGTTCCAAAGTTATCGGATAAATCCATCGGTGTCACAAATTCAGCATCAAATCTTTCTGTTGCGTCACGTGCGGTTTGTGTATCCGTTTTGTATTTACTGGCGATATATTCCACACCAACTGTATCCCATAATAACCCAAAAGCGGCATATTTATCCCCATTTGGACGCATGCGAGCATTTTGCTGATGATGGTCAAATTCGCCACCACCGATATCAAAAGCCAAACCAACGAAATCTTGTGGAACACGCCCAACACGTTGAATTACCGAAATATCAGATATAACACCCGTAATTTTTAACAACGTGGCAGATAAAACATCGTCCGCATGAAAACGGCTAGAATGCGTAATACATCCTTTTCGTGCAAGATTATACAAAATCTCTATATTTTTTGACATGTGACAAAATTATAGCACATGCAGTTGTTTTGTCAAGTTTTGTAATAAGTTCAAATTGGCAGTATAAATTTTAGACTAGTTTGCGACTTTGCACCCATGATAAATAATGTTTTTTATCATCTAGTTTATAAGTATAATTCTTGCGTGGTTTAAATTTATCGATTGTTTTTATTACTTCTGCCAGCATATTATTTTTGCTTTTTCCTGCAATATCAATTTGCACTTCATTCGGGAGCATTTTCGTTTTTGAAGCATATGATTTGACATTGATTAGTTTTGTGTTACACTTTCAGCGCTAAAAAAGGATAACCATGAAACAAGGTAGCGATATGCCATTTATGACAAAGATGCCGAAACAACAAATTGCCGGTACGATGGAGATAGTTTTTACCAAAATTTTCATCAATTTCGGTCAAGTCAACAGCGATTCTCCCAGTGAGGAAGTGAAATCGTTACAAAATTTCAAGAAATATATGTTAAACCCCGAATTAGTCGCAGATTTTAAATGTGGAAATTTTGAGGGCACAAAGTCTTATATCTTGATCCCTTGCACGCTTTGGAAAAAATTTCAAATAGTATTCAAAGATACGAATGGCAAAGTTTTGTATACTATGAACGAAGATGATGGACATCACTATTGGAAAGAGGCGGGAACGACTTTCTTGGAGTTGATTGTGTCAGCGGGAGAATTGCCAACCATGGAAACATTATATAATCCATATGATTGCGGAGATGGGTTCCCACGTTCTGGGGATTTTTATAACAAGTTGCAGAATCATTTAGATAAAACGTTTAACCGAAAGGGGTTGCTACATAATAATATTACCAGAAACACCCCATGTTTTATGCCGTATATTTGGAAACCTATTCCGCAAAAAACCGTGCTTCCTATTGATGCAAGACGATTCACTGTGATTGATTTGCACGGTATGTGTGAAATGCTGCCACAAAAGTCAGATGGCATATCACCAAAAATCGTCAATTTTTTTGATACAGAGAAAATTATACGCCCAGTTACAATGGAATTATCACCTTGTATAACAAACATTATACATAATCAAAACCAACCTAAACGGTAATCTAGACAAATGGTCTTGACTTGTGGGCTTATTGTGTTATATTTAGGGTATGTTAAACAAAAAAGAAAACTTTTTTAGAGCATATGAACAGAGCTTAAATGCAAGCCCTGTGGCTTTTTGCGTGGTTTCAACCTTTACCACAACCACCGCTTAAGGGCGGTGATATTTCTTATTTCTGGATATTTTATCCATACAAGTAATTTTAACAGTTTAACAATTTAATAAAAAAGGTTATAAAAATGAATAACAACAATAATGATTTAAGCGGAAAACAAAGTTTTTCCGAAAACGACCATCGTCGTATTGGCAAAGAATTAGATTTATTTTCTTTCAGTGAATACGTTGGGTCTGGTCTGGCTTTATGGCATCCAAACGGTGCAATTATCCGGAATGAAATCGAAGATTTCTGGCGGAAAGAACATCGCAAAGCCGGATACAAATATGTTTATTCTCCGGTTGTCGGATTGAAACAACTGTGGGAAAAATCTGGCCATTTGGAACATTTCGCCGATTGCATGTATCCGCCTATGGATATGTCATTAAAAGACAAAGAGGAACAAGGTGCATACTATGTAAAACCGATGAGTTGCCCTTTCCATGTCGCAATTTATAATGCATCGGTTCACTCATACCGAGAATTGCCAATTAAATATTGCGAACTGGGCAACGTGTATCGCTATGAAGCATCCGGTGGCCTGCAGGGGTTATTGCGCGTACGCTGTATCACGCAAGATGATGCCCATATAATTTGCCGCGAAGATCAATTCATGGAAGAATTATCAAAGGTTCTTGATTTTGGGTTAGCCTTTAATAAAATCTTTGGCTATGACAAATTCAAGTTTTATTTCTCTGTTCGAGATTTAGAGAACAAGAAAGAAAAATATATTGATAATGAACCAGTGTGGCAATTCGCGGAACGTTCCATCAAACAAGTGTTAGAAGAGAAAAAAATCCCCTATGACATTGATGTTGGTGGCGCAAAGTTTTATGGGCCAGCCATAGATGTCAAAGCAGTTGATGAAAACGGCAAAGAATGGCAATGTATGACGATACAGTTGGATATGAATTTGCCAGAAAAATGGGGAATGTCATATATTGGCGAAGATGGTCAGAAACATGTGCCAATCATGCTGCACAGGGCGATACTGGGTTCTATTGAACGCTTTATTGGCGTGTATTTGGAACGCTGTGGTGGCAAATTGCCGGTGTGGTTGTCACCGGTTCAGGTGCAGATATTACCTGTATCAGACAGACATCAAAAGGCAGCATTCGAAATTCAGCAAAAACTGATAGAAAACGATATTCGTTCAGAAGTTGACAACTCTGGCAATACGATTTCTTATCAAATCAGAAACGCCGTGAAGAAAAAAATCCCATACATTATTGTAGTGGGCGACAAAGAAATTGAAAACAACAGTATTTCAATTCGTTTACGGGATGGTCAACAAATAAACGATATACCTTTGTCTGATTTTATCAAGCGTGTGTCCGAGAAGATAAAAAATAAAAGCCTGGATTTATAATACGAAACACCGCCCGAATGGGCGGTTTGTTTTGTAATAATTATTTATGCAAAATTTTTGAAGAATGTCTTTGGTAAGCCATGTTTATGTAATATCTTGACTTTTACGATAATTTGCCTATAATATAAGACGAGATGACAAAAGATTGTTTGATTTTTATCACTTTTAATTCTTCTTTGTTCGGTAATGCTGAACGATGGTGTTTGTAATATTTTTCTGAAATAAAACTCTCTTAAAAAACAAAATAATTTAAGGCTGGTTGTGCGGTGCATACGTGTTGGTTTGCAATGCTGTTCAATCGGTCAATACAAACACAAAAGGATTATAAAATGAAAAACAATGAACAAAAAGTTATGTTAACCGGTGTGCGGCCCAGTGGGAACCTGACACTTGGCAACTATTTGGGGGCAATAAAAAACTTTGTGACGCGCCAAGGCAAATATAAAAGTTATATCTTTGTGGCGGATTTACACGCGATAACATCACCCCGAGACCCGGCGGAATTGCGGATTGCGGTCAACGATTGCATAGCAATGTATTTGGCGTGTGGTGTTGACCCAGAACAAACGATTGTCTTTCGGCAAAGTGATGTTTTGGAACATGGCATTATGGGCTTTATAATGACATTCCAAACGCATATGGGCGAATTGTCTCGTATGACCCAGTTCAAATTGAAATCGCAAGCATGTGGTAAAGGGGGCATAGATACAGGGTTGTTTGTGTATCCGCCATTGATGTCCGCCGACATTTTATTGTATAACACAGATATTGTTCCGGTGGGCCTGGACCAGCAACAGCATGTAGAATTGACGCGCGATTTGGCCCAGCGGTTTAATAATCGCTATGGCGATACATTCAATGAACCGGATGTCTATATTGCCCCGGTTGGAAACAAGATTCTTAATCTGCAAAACCCGGCGGAAAAGATGAATAAATCCGATGGACCTAATCCGGGAACGATATTTCTTATGGACGATTTGAAATTGGCACGCAAGAAAATCATGTCTGCGGTAACGGACAGTGAATCTGTGGTGCGATTTGATGAAGAAAACAAACCGGGAATTTCAAACCTGATTAGCATCTTGGCCGCAATAACAGGCGAGAGCATAGATTCAATAGAAAAACGCTTTGCCGGTCACGGCTATGGTGATTTTAAACGTGCGGTTGCCGATGCGGTCTGTGAACTGTTGGAAGGTATTCAAACAAAATATGAACAGTTCAAAAATCCGGATGTTCTTAATGAAATTTTGGATTCTGGGGCAGGGCGCGCGCGCATTGTTGCCGCAGAAACATTGAACCGGGCCAAGGTCGCATTGGGGTTGAAATAAGAAATCGGGTACCAATTACCCGATTTCTATTTTCTGTTTAATGCTTTTGTTTTTTTATATCGGCTAAGGCCACGTTCATCGCATCGGTACCATCGGGGCATTTAATATCGGGATTGTATCCGTTCAATTCAAAGTTTTTAACAAACAATTCGCGATATACACATCCAACATTAAAAATCATATTGCTGTGCGGAAATAGAATATAGGCATAGTTATTTCCGTACACTTCGCCACCGCATGTATTTGTACCAACAAGTTTGGCTTTTGGATGAAATTGCATGTTTGTACAAACTATCTCTGCTGCGGACATTACATCACCGTTTATTAGGACATATATCGGGCCATTAAATCCGGCCTTGGTTTCATCAAATTTTGGAATGGACTTTTTGCTGATATATTTATAAATAGCGGGATCTTTATCTGATTGAGGATCAAAGACCGCAACGTTTAAAGGTTTATAAAAATTTTTTACAGCATTTGCATCGGGGTTGTTACGAATATACATTTTGCGTGCGATTGGATAACGCGCCCCAAGGATATATCGGCATAAAAGATCGATTGGTAAACTGCCACCACCGCTGTTATTGCGTAAATCTATTATTAGAATTTTGACCTTTGGCAATAGGTCCCGCCACTGTTGTTCAAAAGTTTGTTTGTCTTCTTCTGTCCAATCAATCAATGTTCGTACACCAATAACACCAATATCTTTTTGGAATTTAACAACAAATTTATTATTGCCGGCAACATTTGACCCGACATTTGGGCGCAGTTTACGTAATCCCGTTTTTGCGCGCACACCATGACCCGATATAGATAAATTTATGTGGTTGTCGGGTATGATTTCAATAACAGGTTTTAATTGGTTAATCAACTCTAACGATGTCATAGCATGCGCATTATTATAGATGTCGATTAGCTTTTTTAAAATTTTGCGTTTCAATATTTTTTTGTGAAATGGCCATCCGCAATATACATTTACCAGAACTCTGGCAAATATAGATACCTCGTGGCGTACCTGTTGCGCGGTTAGTTTAGTGCCTGGGGCTTTTGATTTGGTTTTACCGGCTGCGACCAGGTCCTTTGTCTTAGAACCTTGTAATAACAAATTTTCCATTTCTAAAATTGTTTGTATTCTGAACATAATTTTTCCTTTTCTTTGATTATATCACAAATCAAGATTTGATTTCTATTTCTTTATCCACCCTGATATTGCGGGCGAACATTTCATCATGGGAAACCAGTAATATTGCCCCGCGATATTGGTTCAATGCATCTTCCAAAATCGCGATGCTTTTGATTTCCAAATTGTTTGTTGGTTCGTCCAGAATTAACATATCTGGTTGTTCGGTACCACCAATCAGTGCCGCCAAAGTCGCCTTTAACAATTCGCCCCCCGATAACATGCCGGCGGTTTTGGCGGATGCATCACCGCGAAAACCAAAGTTTGCCGCAATCATGTGCGCCTCGTGTTTTTTAACACATGCAATGTCCATAATGTTTTCTATTATGGTCTTGTCCGGATTCAACAGCGTCAGGTCTTGATTTAGATAAGCAATTTTTCCAAAGGTCTTAACCGTGCCAGATTCCGGTTCCAAATTGCCGCAAATTATTTTCAGCAATGTTGACTTACCTGCGCCATTTTTCCCGCGTAATCGAACGCGCCGACCGCCATACACGGTAAAGTTAAAATTATCAAAAATCACTTTATCGCCATACGCAAATCCCATGTTTGTAATTTGAACCAGTTCTTTACTGTAAAATGGTTTGTTTGGAATCGGAATTTTAATTTTATCATCGCGCATTTGTGCGGACAATTCTTGGCGCAGTTCAAATTGGGTATCCAATTTCTTTTGAATAATTGTGCGTTTTTTTGCTTCGGTCTCTTGGCTTTTACCTTTTAATGCATTGGCGGCGATTGGGCTTCGTTTTCCCGTAGCAATATCTTTGCGTTGTTTTGCTTCGTGATGTTGGCGGGTGTTTTGGGCGATGTTTATGGTATTATTCAACCGGCCAATTTCTTTGGTCGCGGTTACATATCGCGCGTTCAATGTGGCCATTTCGGCATTTTTAGTCGCAACATAGAAATCATAATTTCCACCATAAACCCGTATTCGTCCATTGGCAATTTCAATAATCTTGTCCATTTGCTGTAACAATTCCCGGTCATGTGAAACAATTACCGCGCCACCATGATATACGCCCAGGTTTTGAAAAAATCGCGCTTTGGCATCTGTGTCCAGGTTATTTGTTGGCTCGTCCAATAACAGTATATCTGCGTTGCTGTCAAATGCCCGACGCAGTTCGGCGGATTGTCTTTCGCCACCGCTTTTGGAATCCAACGCATTTATCTGGTTCAGCATGTAAACAGATGCCCCAATTGCGACATTTCCATCGTCCGGTTCAATAACCCCGGCCAGCAATTTTAACAAGGTTGTCTTGCCAGACCCATTATCGCCAATTATGGCCACGCGGTCATAATCGTTGAATGCAACAGACACCCCATCCAAGATTGGATTTATTGAATCATACGAAAAAGAAACATTGGATAAAGAGATAAATTTCATAACAAAAACCTTTTATGTTGTAATTAACCCAGAACACATTTCCATGTGTTGCATAATATAAAAATCACAACATTACATACGCATCGGTTTTTGTCCTTTGGTTTTGTTGGTTATAATTATATCGCACAAAATCCAAAAATCAAGTTATTTTGCGTATTGAAATTTGTGATAAATTAAGTTATAATATAGGTGATGTTATCATAAAGGTAAAAAATGGACCGTTTTTATGAATTATTTAGACGAAATTTGAAAACATCGCGTTTGGAATTACGCGTACTGGAACCAACGCCAGAAAATGCTAAGGTGGTATGGGAAGCAATAAAAGATGAAAATTCCGCAGATTTTAAATATATAAACTGGACACCGGAATACAAAAAGCCGTTGCCAGAAAGTTTTGAAGAAACACTGGCACAAATGCAACAAGAACAAAACCGTGATGTCGTCCCGAATGGTGCGGTTTGGTATGTTTTTTATAATGGAAAATTGATTGGTCATCATGGTGTGTTTTACTTCGACAACAACAAATCTATGCAATCTGGGAATGTATGGTTTGTAAAGTCTGCCCAAGGTCATGGGTTTAATCAAGAAATTTGGAGTTTACTTATCAAAATGGCATTTGAACAATTGGGTGCGAACCGAATAATGCGCCAGTGTATGGCAAGCAATAAAAAATCTCAAAAGTCTATTTTAGATAGCGGATTTCACTTGGACGGCCGTATACGGGCATCAACCCAAATGCCAGATGGAACATTTATGGATCAACTGGTGTTTACAAAACTTGCACAAGAGTATAAGAAATAAAAGAGGGTTACATGAATAAAATTTTTTATATATTTAGACACGGTCAAACTGATTACAATATAGAAAAACGGGTGCAGAGTTTTTTGGATATACCTTTGAATGCCCAAGGTATTGCCCAAGCGAAAGAATTGGCAAAAAATTTGGCAGATATTCAATTTGACTGTATTTATAGTTCCCCGTTATCAAGGTCTTTGCAAACAGCCGAAATTGTTGTTAATAATAGACCAATAAAAATAATAACTAACCCCGGCCTAAGGGAAAGAAACTTCGGCATACTTTGTGGAAAGATAATGAATATAACAGATGGCCCGGCCGATGCTTTGATAGATTTAAGCAAAGATAAAATAGATATACCGGCAGCCCTTTTGTTTAGTGATGATTATACCCCAGAAAATGGTGAAAGTGATAAGATGTTCATCAAACGTACTTGTGACACAATGGTGGACATTGCTAAAAGTACAAATGCCAATACTATTGGAATTTCCACACATGGTGGGGTGATTGGTGCGCTGGTGCGTGCATTTACAAACTTTGATTTTAGTGGGGTGCCAAACGCGGAATATCTTAAAATGCAATGGGATGGTAAGAATTTTAATTTGCCTGAACAGCCACATTGGTTAACAAAAATGAAAACTAATCAAATGACTTTATAAAAATGATGCAACCGTTATCGATTTTTCCACAAACTATAAAAACACCGCGGTTGGTTTTGCGGGTGGTCGCACCAACGCCGGAAAATGCCGAAATGATTTTTTGGATTATCGAACAAAATCGCGAATACCTTGAAGCCTGGCAGGGACATTTTGAATACCTGCGCAATGTGAACGAAGTTCGTCAGAAATTAGAGCAAAGATATGCCCAAATAGCAAATAATGAAGGTGTACTGTTTGGAATTTATAAAAATGATGAACTTATCGGCAGGATTCGTTTTTTTGATATCAAAGATAACGGCTGTGAAATAGGATACTGGTTGATTAAATCGGCAAATGGACACGGATATATGAGTGAGGCATTATCTGCGCTGGAAACAGAGTTATTCAAATTCGGGTTTAATAGAATCACACTGGATATAGATGCCGGAAATACAGCGTCCGAAAATGTTGCAAAACGCAATGGATATAAATTAGAGAAACGTTTGCCAATGGCATCATGGGCAAAATGTGTCGGCAAATGCGATTCCTTGATTTATGTTAAGAATAAAGAAACAGATTAAAAAGACCCTCGTTTGAGGGTCTCTTTTTATTTGGTTTTAACCGTATTCCGCGTTTGTGCAAGGGATTGCTTATACATTTTCGATAACACAATCGCAAGTGATGTTTCATCAAAAACTTCCAGCACTTTGGCCATATCTTCTGGATATGATTTTAAATGCCCGTCAATTATAGCCAATGCCAGATTTTTAAGGGTCTCATCGTTTTTATAAGGCTTTTCATTTTCATTGCTTTCGATGTCACCATCAATCAACATATCAAAGTAAACCCTTTCATCAGCGGACATTTTGGATATGATGTACGGACAAACATCTATTAATTTCCGTGCCGATTCATCTGTTAAATTCAAATTGAACTTTTTACCAGCCTCTTTGACGGATTTGATTGCCAACATCAAATCAACTGTGTTCCGTTCATTTATGATCTGCTGTTCATCACGTTTATCTTTTTTGCGCATGCGAATAGCAATACAAGCAGTGAGAATCAGATACGGCAAAGTTAATGCCAAATTGGTATAGAAAAACGGTTTGTGACGAGTTTCGATACCCAAAAGGCCTATTTCAGAGTTAGCCTTTGGTTTTGGGTTGTAAACTTCATTGAACATCGCCCGCATCGGGTAACTGTATTCGCGGGTTCCAATAAACAAAACGGTCCAAGAGAAAAGTAAAAACGCTTGCATTCCAAAATTCTTTATAAGGAAAAACTTGAGGTTTTTACCAAACTTTGGTTTTTTATATGGGGTCATATAAACACTATACAAATCGTGTTCAGCATATGCACCATTTTGGTCTATAAAAGACCGGCTGCTGATAGTGGTTTCGTCGACAAGTTCCTTTTCAACTACCCTTGCAAACGATACCCCTGGAAAATTCTTTTTCATTTTTTTGCCTTTTGGTTATGTTCGGGCGAAAGATAACACAAAAATAATGATTGTCAAGTATTTTTTGATTTTTTCTTATAAATAAAAAACGCCCCGTTTGGGGCGGTTTATTATCTGGTTTTACAGGTTTTGTGGCCGGTCTTTTGAACATCGGCCAAGTATTCCACCGGCGATTTATCCCAAACCAGGGTATATTTTACCGGATTCTTATGTCCAATGGTAAATGTTTTGCCGTCAATGGTGTTAACCCGCGACAGCACAAGGTAATCGCGAGTACGGTCAATAACATAGAAATTTCTATCTAATTCTACCAAAACATGCCTGGATTCGTTACCACGTTCATTTTTTGCGCTTACTATATGTATCGGCAGCGAAGTTTTCCTTTTAATTTCATTACAAAAATCCCATATAAAATGTTCGGAGCCGCGTCGTGGCATATTTTGTAACACGGCATCCAATGTGGCGCAAATAATCCGTGTTTTCCCATGCCTAACCGATGTTAATCGCAGAAAGTTTTTGAATTTTGAGAAAGAACCTTCAAGTTCCCGCCATGTGGCAAATCTTACAATTTTATATTTTTTGCCCCGCATCCCCGGCAATATGTGTTCTATGGTTTTACCGATTTTTAATTCGCCGGGAATAAAAGGTCCTGTTATGTGTGATTCTGTCCATGTAACCGCCGGGTCAATTGCGCGATATTTGCCATCCGCCATTTTGATAATCGGAACGGTATGACCGGCCATTGCATCTATAAGGTTGTCTTCATTTATGGTTATCATAATTTCCACATCCAATCGTTCATCTTGGGGCA
>CACZUL010000027.1 GCA_902784285.1 uncultured Pseudomonadota bacterium
ACTGGCACTGGGCAACATATTGCATTTTTCTTCGAACAATGCCCGGTCAGGAACAATACGGCCCTTGTATTGAATTTTCGCCTTGCATGAATTGCGGAAAGCCTGGAGCGCGTAACGAACATCATCTTTTTCCCAATCTGGTAATTCGGAATAAGATACTTTTTTAAGATTATTTGACGGAATAACCGAATCATCGCCACTGTGTGTTGGGGTCGAAACATCGCATGATGCCAAGAAAAGACCACACAGGCCGCATACGGTGCCCCGGAAAACCCATTTAAAAACGTCTATTTTCATTTTATTTGCTCTCCCACTTGTAAAATTTCCCTTTGATGCTATATTATCATAAAACGAGTCATAAAAAAAGGAGCAATCGCAATGGCAAAGTTCAATATTATATCTCAATTTTTGAAAGACATTTCTTTTGAAAGCCCGAATGTCCCGGATTTATTCTTTAAGCAGGATAATGGCCAGGCAGAATTGGAAATAAATATAGATATGCAGGTCAAAGGGTCAGAAAAAAATCTGTATATGGTTGATTTAATTACAAAAATTCACTCGAAATTAAAGGCCAATTCTAAAACAATCTTTTTAATTGAAACTACATACACTGGTTTGGTCCAGATGGAAGAAGAAAAAGATGAAGAGGCCAAAAAACGCACACTTTTGATTGATGTTCCGACATTGTTGTTCCCGGCCGTGCGCGCGTTGGTAACAAGACTTACCGCCGAATCGGGTTTCCCACCGTTTGCGATGCAAATGGTTGACTTTGCTGATATGTATGAGAAACGGAATCAGCAAAAGGCATAAGTTTAATTAAAATGCTTGTTTTAAACGCACCGTTCGGTGCGTTTTTTTGTTCCTTTTTGCGATTCGGGTCATTTTGTGATATTATTGTTATGACACAGGTATAGTGGAGAGAGATTATATGGCCAAAGATAAGTATATTTCTGGGCGTGGTTCAATAAGCGGTTTTTCGTTTGCAAACCTGGGGATTTTTACCGGGTTCGCCGATGGTATTTATAATGCCGTTTATTCTTTGGTTATATTGGAAATATTTAAAAGTTCCGCGATTGTTGGTATCTATGTCGCCATTTATTCTGTGTTTTGTGTTATTGTGGGTTTGTTCGCAAACGAGATATTTCGATTCTTTTCCAAGGTCAAAGTGTTTTATTTTGCATTGTTAATGCTGGTTATGTGCTATGCGATGATGGGATTTTCTGTATTGCCACGAACATTTATTGTTTTGGACTATACCAGTGGTTTTGCAATTACATTAACGGCATTGTTGATACCATTATTTATGTCTGATTTTTCCGGTGATACAGGTATGGCGCGGTTGAATTCGCGGTACCATTTATGGGTTAATGTCGGGGCATTGTTGGCACCGATGTTGGCCGTTGTGGTCGCAACCCGTTTTGGAAACAGGTCGGCATTTTTCTTGGCATCGGCAATTTATATGGCCGCGTGGTTGTTCTTTAAATACCTGCGGTTAAGCCAGGAAGATAAGCAAATAAAACCAGTAAATCCTCGCCGGACAGTGCGCGCGTTGGTGCGAAATGCTGTGGCATTTTTCAAAACACCGGGAATGACGCGTGCATACGCAGTTAATTTTGGATATTATTCTTTGCGGGCGATGCGATATTTATATGTGCCGATTGTAGTTATTGAAAACGGTTTTTCCAAAGATACACTTGGGTTGGTTTTAACATTGGGAATTATTCCGTATTTATTATTGTCAGACGTGATGGCGCGCCTGGTTCGTAAGTTTGGTAAAAAGATATGGTTGGTTTTGGGATTTGGGTCGTTTGCAGCATTTTCTGTTTGGGCGACAGTCGCCACGGGTTTCCCGGTTTTGGTTATATTTGTATTGTGGCAGATTTCAGGTGCATTTATGGAACCAGTGCACGATTTGCTGTTTTTTGATAGTACACCCAAGAATCAGCAAGCAAAGTTTTATGGTGTGTTTCGTACCAGTGTGAATTTTCCAAATGTTATTGCACCAATTGTTGGGGCGGCATGTATTACTATATTTGGTGCGACAGCGGCGGTGTGGTTGGTAACCTTTGCCGTTGGGGTGCTTTCGGTGGGTGTTTTAATGGCGAAAAAGTAATTGCGCGCAGGATTTTTTCTTTGTATCATTCATATAACAAGAAAGGGGTTTATTTATGGCAAAGAAAGAAGTTGCAGCGACAGCATCAAAAAATCCAGCTTTGGAATCTGCGCTGGCACAAATTCAGAAACAATTTGGTAAAGAAGCAATTATGAAAATGGGCGATGGTTCGCAACAGAATATCGAAGCGATATCATCAGGCTCGTTGGGATTGGATATCGCATTGGGTATTGGCGGATATCCGCGTGGACGTATCGTTGAAATATACGGTCCAGAAAGCAGTGGTAAAACAACATTGGCGTTGCATGCCGTTGCCGAAGCGCAAAAGAAAGGCGGAACATGTGCATATATCGATGCGGAAAATGCATTGGACCCCAGTTATGCAAAAAAATTGGGCGTTGATGTTGCAAACCTTATTATTTCGCAACCTGATTCTGGCGAACAAGCATTGGAAATTGCCGATACCTTGATTAAGTCGGGTGCGGTTGATGTAGTGGTTATCGATTCTGTGGCGGCATTGGTGCCCAAGGCAGAATTAGAAGGTAACATTGGTGATAGTTTTGTCGGAACAACTGCAAGACTTATGAGCCAGTCGTTGAAAAAACTGGCGGGGTCCGTTTCGCGCAGTAATACGTTGTTGATATTTATAAATCAAATCCGTATGAAAATTGGTGTTATGTTTGGTAATCCTGAAACGACCAGTGGCGGAAATGCGTTAAAATTCTATGCTTCGGTTCGCCTGGATATTCGTCGCACGGGGGCTATCAAGGACAAGGAAAATGTTATTGGTAATGAAACACGGGTCAAAATTGTAAAAAATAAAGTTGCTCCACCGTTCCGCACAGTTGATTTTAAAATTATGTACGGTGAAGGAATTTCTCGTATAAGCGAGATTTTGGATATGGGCGTGAAATATGACTTTATTGACAAAGCAGGCAGTTTCTATTCATACAACAATGAACGCATAGGTCAAGGCGAAGCAAATGCACGCCAATGGTTAAAAGATCATCCAGAGGCGCAAAAAGAATTATTGGATAAAATTATGGCGCGTGCGAACGGAATTGCCGAAGAAATGACAACTGGGCCGGTTGATGACGATGCCGATTCGGAGGTCGAAGAATAAATAGCAATCAAAAGGGGACGAAAGTGGGTTTGGCGCGAACATTTGCGATGTGTAATATTGTTTTGCGGGCGCACATATTGAATTGGTTTTGGCGTGATCGTATAAAACGTCGTGCGGTGAGATGCGCAATACTTGCCGATGCAATACCAAAATATTTCCGTCGTTATTTACCGGCCGCGGCCAAGGTTTCTGAACGCAAAGTTGTTAAAGACGATAAAAACGAAAAAATATTTACTCTTTGGCTTCAGGGTGAAGATAAAGCGCCACCGTTGGTTCAGGCGTGTTTTCGTAGTATTCGGCGTCATTGTAAACAAGAATTGGTTGTGTTGGATGAAAAGACCGTTTTTGATTATATAACATTACCGCCGGAAATTATGGAAAAGCGGCGTGCCGGAAAGATAGGACATGCCCATTTTGCCGATATTTGTCGGGTCGAATTGTTATATGAACATGGTGGTTTTTGGTTGGATTCAACTGGGTTTGTTACAGAACCAATTCCAGATTGGATTGTTGAGCAAGATTTCTTTGTGTATCTAACAGGTCCCAAGGTCGGCAGTCCGTATAGTTTTATGCAAAATTGTTTTATTCGTGCACGTAAAGGGGCCTATTTGTTGGATGCGTGGCGGGCGATGATACTGGATTTTTGGATGCATGAAAATCATGCTTTTGATTACTTTATGCATCAATTATTGTTTAAAACAATGATTCAGAGTGATCCGCGGTCAAAAAAATATTTTGCAAAAATGCCACATGTTGACCAAGATCCAACGCATGCACTGTGGTGGACGTATGGTGCAAAACCGTTTGACCAGGAAACATTTAATCGGGTTACATCGGGGGCATTTTTTCAAAAAACTACCTATAACAGTCCATGGGTTAAAAAGATAGAACCCGGGACATTTGCCGATGTGATGGTAAATAAAATGTAAAGGAAAAATGGATGCCGAAAGTATCTGTAATTGTTCCGGTGTATAATGCAGAAAAATACCTTAAGCGGTGTTTAGATGCTTTGCGCCAACAGACATTTTCGGATATAGAAATTATTTGCATAAATGATGGCAGTACAGATGATAGCCAAAAAATTCTTGATGAGTATATAGCGCGTGATAAGCGTTTTATTGTTATAAATAAAAAAAATTCTGGTGTGTCGGCTGCGCGAAATGATGGTATTAAACGCGCATGTGGTGAATATATTCACTTTATGGATGCAGACGATTTTATAGATTCTGATTATTATGAACGTATGGTTGATATGGCGCAAAATACGGGGGCAGATATGGTGTGCAGTGGATTACTTACAAACACAAAATATGCCCGCGATATAAAATATAAATCTTGTTTTACGGTGCGTGGAATTTATAATAAACTGCGAAGAACTTATGCTTTAACCGATGGTTATGTGTGGCGTTATCTGTTCAAAACAGAATTTATTAGAAAAAATAAATTGGTATTCAATACAAAAATGATTTCACAAGAAGATGTCGTGTTTGTGTTAAATGCAATTGCGTTGAGTGAATTAGTAGCATTCGTTTCAGATACTTTTTATCATTATATGTTTAACGAGGCATCTGCGTTGAATAATCGTGATGCAGAACATCACAAGAAAATGAAAGAACAGTACAGGCAAGGAAAACAATTTAGACGTGATTTTGCGCGTGCACACGGTGTAAAAAGATTGTGGTATTTGCGCAAAATTTTAAGAAATTTTTAAACCGAGAGGATGTACTTATGCATGCAATATCTATAATCGTCCCGATGTACGGTGTGGAAAAGTATTTGCGGCGGTGTTTAGACAGTATTTTAAATCAGACTTTTACTGATTGGCAGGCAATTTGTGTTAATGACGGCAGTCCTGATAATTCAGGCAAAATCGCCGAAGAATATGCCACGCGTGATAAAAGGTTCGTTGTGATACATAAGCCAAATGGTGGTCCATCGGATGCAAGAAATGTGGGAATAAAACATGCAACGGGTGAATATATTATGTTCATGGATGGCGATGATTTTATTCATCCACAAACAATGGAAATGACATACTATATGGCACGGCGTGATGATACAGATATTGTTTCTTATACTTATGATAGGGTGTATAGGCCAATGTTAATGCTGCGGCATTTTTTGGGAATGAATACAGATAATGTTAAACCGTTTGGAATGCGTCGTCGTTATGGACCAGAATGTGTATGCAGTTTGGTAACAAACGATATATTTAGATATGCAACTGAAAAATCTAATAATATGTTTCATGCTAATAAACGATGGCTTATTAAACATTGTCAGACATGGAAAAATTTGTACAGACGTTCACTGATTGCGGATATACAGTTTATCAAAGAAATGGTATACGTTGAAGATTTTCCATGGTGGAGCGCAGTTATGTTAAAAAATCCACGTGTTACCATTTTGAATTTGCCGTTGTATTATTATTGGCCGAATTTTGGTGGATTGGTTTTATCTACAAAACAGTTTCGTATGTTTACAAATTTATGTATGGGAATCGAAGCGGCTTTCACTTTGTATCATGACCATGCCAACCAATATCAATTTCAAATGTGGAACAAGAATTTCTTGTGGTTCTTTGTGCGTGCGGCATTTAATAAAATTAAACACATTGGCAATACAACAGATATAGATACGGCACGACAAAGATTTATCAAACTTTATAAAATGGGTGTGTTCGATTTTCCACCGACAAAATGGGCGCGAAAATTACGAAAAGATATTTTAGATTTTATTGGAATGTAAAATCTTGCTATACACCGGTTTTCTTGAAACGCGACGGAATTGTAATAACAATTTTTAATCCAAACATTGCCGGTTTATCCAAGGCATATATTGGGCGAAATATGCGTTGAATCCCGCGTGCAAATTTTATAAACATTTCGCCATGCGTGCGTTTTTTTGTAACTAAATTTATTGTTCCGTTGCCACGACGGCGCAGGTGATTTACCCAATCGGCCCCACGTTTTTCGGCCTTTTTAATTAACATATCCATATCAACCGCGCCAAAATGTAACAGATACAAATTTTTATCTATATGAAAATTTGCCCCATGAACACTGTGGAAACCACTGCCCCAACGGGCGGGGCGAAACAAAACGACCGGTTTTGTATATCGTGTAGAGAGCAGGGCATAGCCCCGTTGATCTAGCATAGATTTTTTCGTGTTCAATTTTTTTTCAAAATTCATATTTTGCCCGATATCCAACCCAAGCCCAGAAACAGTTGTTTTGTGTTTTGATTTTGATAAATATTCTGCTAATGATTTCCCAGTATTCGGATCCACAATTAAAAATTCATCGGAATCACATCCAAGGACAATATCATATTTTTTGAACAAATCTTGAGCCAAATCTGATATCTTGCCAATACGGTATTTATCGCCGGTGGCGCGCGACATATCAACATGTGGTAATTTGATGATGTTTGCCCCGATTGCATTTTTAGGCGCATTTTGGTCAATGCCGTCCAATATAATATATAAATTTTCTATTCCAAATTCGCGTCCATAATATTCAATCCATCGGGACAAGAAGAACTCGTCATTTCGCGCCATTGTAATCGCGGCAATTTTTTTTGTCATTTGCGTCCCCCAAAGATTTTGTGTGCGGCATATTTTACTTTTCGTAAAAATATTTTAAATGGATTTTCTGTTAACAACCAATTCATATATTCCGTTCCATAAATACGATATGCCGTTTGTAATATTGCATTTTTTGCCCGTTTATCACAGTGTTCAAGTATGTATTTGATCTGGCCGCCAATTGCGCCATTGTGTCGTGTAAACGATGCGCGCTTAATAAACGGGCATCCCTGGTTAAATAATTGTTTGGGATGGTTATATGTGTATCGACCCCAAATCACATAAATTCCACCCCAAGATAGATGATTGCTTAGTATTAAATTACTTAAACCATGTTCATATTTTACAGTAATGTCAGCCTTGTTCTTTTCGTGTTTAACGGATGTTATAAATTTATTAAACCATGCCGAAGTAAATATTTTCTTGTCTAATTTTATAAACCACGATTCCATAAATTTGTGTGTTCTGTGTTTAGATACAACCAACCCCGTGGCATTTGTTTCACCAGATTCAGCGCGCTGTAATGTGTTATACAGATTTATTGTTGGGCCAAATACAGAATCATTTAGTAGGTATACAATATCATAATCATTTAAAATATGATTATCTTGGGCAAATATATATGCCCGTTTATAGGAACCAAAATCATATTCACCATGTCGTGTGGCAATAACGTGGATGCAATATCTTTTTACTTTGTCTGTTTCCGTTTTTTTACAGTCAGAATCCATACATAAAATCACATCACCGAATTTATGTAATTGTTCCATATAGTATATCAAAGCATCATCGATAATGCCGTTTTTGTCGTATCCTGCAAATAAAAATAATCTTTTTACCATAGGCATGGTTTACTTTGTCAATTATTACAAATAAATTGTAAACAAAATCTGTCCACAGGGCAAGAAATATATGTTTTAAACAAGGGTTCTATTTCCTGGTCCATACGGGTATTCCGAATATTTTTATGCAATTAGGTTCTATTTTAATAATCATACGCGAGATTTTTTTTGCCCATTTAATTACCGCATATTTTCGCATTTCTGGGTATTTCTTTTTCATATATTTTCTAAGTTCGCGATATTTTGATGCGCCTTGGGCATTTCTGGATTCTTTTCTGCCTTTTACCCTGTAATAAAACAAGATTTCTGGTACCCGATAGGCCTTTTTATTATGTTTGAACATAAAGTTCATCCATAAATCATAATCTTCGATGGTGGCATTAAAGGCCGGGTCATATCCCCCCGTTTCATCAAAATCTTTTTTACGGAATAATGCAGCGTTTACCATACAGTTGTGTATCACCATATTAGATTTAGTTGGCTTTGGCAAAGACAGTTCGCCACGACCGTTTTCAGAAAACATAACAACACGACATGTTATAATATCGCCTTGGCCCGCAATCATGGCCGCGTACAGTTTTTCAAGACAATCTGGTGCGATAATATCATCACTGTCCAATGGGTATATATATTCGGATTTTGCCGTGGCAATTGCATTGTTTCGCGCAGCAATAACCCCAGAATTTTTTTGTGTGATTATTTTGATTCGTTTATCTTGCCTGGCATATTTTTTTAATATCTTTGGTGTGTTATCAGTGCTGCCGTCATCGATGCAGATTATTTCAATATCTTTCAGTGTTTGGTTAATTACGGAATCCAGTGTTTCAGATAAATATTTTTCTGTGTTATAGCAAGGGATAATAACAGATATTATTGGCATATATAAATTCCTTTTGATTTATTATATGAATTGTCTCCTAGATAAATCAAGCGGAAGATGTTTTATTGCAATAAAAAATGCCCATTTGGGCATTTTTTATATTTCTTCTTTACCGCGGGCCAATTTTTTTCGTTTGCCGCTGTCCAGTTCCTTTTTGCGCAAACGAATTGTCGCGGGTGTAACCTCGACCAATTCATCGTCTTGGATATAAGACAATGCTTCTTCCAATGACATTTTGCGTGGCGGTGCCAAGAATAATTTTTCATCGGCGGTAACACTGCGCACATTGGTCAATTCTTTACCTTTGACGGGATTCACTTCCAAATCGTTTTCTTTACTGTGTTCGCCGATAATCATACCAGAATACACTTCGGTTTGTGGTCCAACAAACAATACACCGCGTGGTTCAAGGTTATGCAACGCGTATGTTGCGGTCATACCCTTTTCCATAGAAACCAAAACGCCAGGGCGGTACTGATTGATTGGACCGCGATATGTATCGTATTTATCGAATACACGATTCATAATTCCGGTGCCACGTGTGTCTGTGCGGAATTCAGACAGGTATCCAATCAAACCGCGTGATGGTGCAGAAAACACAATACGCGTTTTACCGCCACCCGAAGATTTCATTTCTGTAATTGTTGCCTTGCGCTTGGTCATCTTTTCAATCACAACACCGCTAAATTCATCGTCTACATCAACAACCACTTCTTCGATAGGTTCCAACATTTCGCCATTTTCGCCGGTATGCATTACAACGCGTGGGCGGCTTACACTCAATTCAAATCCTTCACGGCGCATTGTTTCGATTAAAATTCCCAATTGTAATTCGCCACGACCAGATACTTCAAATGATTCTTTGTTTTCGCTTTGTGTAACCTTTAATGCGATGTTGGTTTCGGCTTCTTTGAATAACCGTTCGCCAATCATACGCGAAGTCAATTTTTTACCACTTTGCCCCGCCAATGGCGAAGTGTTCACAAAGAAAGTCATGGTAAGGGTTGGTGGGTCAATCGGCATTGCCGGAATTGGTTCGGTAACCGAAGGATCGCAAAGTGTATCTGCCACGGTTGCTTTAGTGAATCCGGCAACAACGACAATGTCGCCTGCGGATGCACTATCGCGAGAAATTTTTTCAATGCCGCGGTGTTCGATGATTTTTGTAATCTTGGCATTTTCTATAAATTCACCTTGCATATTGATTGCTTTGACGGCCTGACCAACACGAACGGTTCCAGATTCGATTTTGCCGGTAAGTATTCGGCCAACATAGGGGTCCGATTCCAATGTGGTTGCCAACATAGTAAATGGTGCATCAATCATACAACGCGTGCCATTACAATCGGGGGCCGGTACATGGTCAACAATCAATTGGAACAGTGGTGTTAAATCTTTGTGTTTATCGTTCAAATCACGAACCGCCCAACCATCACGGCCAACCGCGTACAGGTATGGGAAATCCAATTGCGCATCATCCGCACCCAATTTATCGAATAAATCAAATGTTTCGGATAGAACTTCGTCCGGACGGGCATCTGCGCGGTCAACTTTGTTGATGCATACAATCGGGCGCAATCCTAATTTCAGGGCTTTGGATAAAACGAACTTAGTCTGGGGCAGGGGACCTTCGGCACTGTCCACCAGCAACACAACACCATCAACCATGGATAAAATACGTTCAACTTCGCCACCAAAGTCCGCGTGGCCCGGTGTATCAACAATGTTGATTTTATAATCGTGCCACAGAACCGATGTCGGCTTTGCAGAAATAGTAATTCCGCGTTCGCGTTCAATATCGCCACTGTCCATTACGCGGTCTTCTACGCGTTCGTTTTCACGGAAAGTTCCCGCCTGTTTCAACATATTATCAACCAGGGTCGTTTTCCCGTGGTCAACGTGCGCGATAATCGCAATATTTCTTATTTTCATATATTCAGCCCTTTTTTGCCCTAAATGCATAGATTATACTATATTTTCCGATTTTCAACAAATTATAGTGTTTTTTCTTAAAAAATTGACATTTTGCGCGGGTTTGGTATAAATGGGTTAAAAAAAGAGGTTGCAAATGAATAAATTGCAAGAGATAAGAATAAAAAGACAACTAAACCGTGTCTTGGCGGAAAAGCCAAATTCTACGGTTGAAATGTATGCGGTCATACGCGCAGTATTGGCATGGTTTGTTGACGCCGCAATGAAAGATACTGGAAAACAGAAATTGGATACTGCGGGCTGTGATACCGTGGTGAAGTCATTGGCATATATGAATGCGGTCGCAGAAAACCCGGAAAAATATTTTTCGCGTGAATCTACAATTGCAGATTGGGATACGCGCGCGATGGAATATGCAAAAAAATACGGAATGCCGACCGGTGACGGATACGATTTCCATGATTTTGTATGGAGTCCCGCGGATATAGTGCACATAAATACGACAAATGCGATATTTAATAATAAATTGTCGTGTGAATATCGTGATTTCTGTAAATTGGTTATGGATTGGGAATATAATTGCACATCGGCAAATAAACAAGAATTGGAGGCTTCAAAGGTCCAAGCCCAGGAAATCGTGCGTATAGCGAATAATATATTTGATAATAAAAAACAGAATTTCTTTCTGCGTATGGCGGCCAGTTTTCGCGCCGCCCGCGCA
>CACZUL010000028.1 GCA_902784285.1 uncultured Pseudomonadota bacterium
CAATCCAACCCATCAGATTTTGCATTACGGCAGAATCCATTTGCATCGTTCGAATTTGCGAATGCTACACGCAAGCGATAAGTTGTCGAACCGTTCGGCAAAACCGCGGCCAGAATTACAAATTGTTTGCCACTAAACAAACTTGGGTGTGCGGCACGAATCTTTTTCTCGGATGCTTCGGCGGCACTACGCGTGCTGTATGAACCAAATTGTACATACCAACCACCATTTGTAACCTTTTGAGTTGCCGGTTTCGGTGTCGGTTTCGGTTTAGTTGGTGTCTTGGTCGCCTTGGGTGCCGGTGCCGGAATCGGTTTTGGCGTAGCCGCAGCACGTGATGGATCAAATGTTACATCTTTACGATCCTGGATAACACGAACATTTTGATTTTGTTGCGGTTGTGGTTGGACAACGACCGGTGTCGGTGCCGGCTGATTCGGCTGAGCAACCGGTGTCGGATTTGCCCCAGGCACAACCATCACAGGTGCCGGTCCAGGTTGAGGCATTGCCCCCGGTTGACCCGGTTGCGGCATCGTACCAGGTTCAGGTTGAACTTCGACCGGACGTTCTTCGACCACGATGGGTGCGCCCAAATCAACATCAATTGATGATGAAGAATTGTTGCCCACTACGCGGATAATAATAAAGACCGCCAAAACAATTATTGCCAATCCGATAACCAACAGCAACCACGGACGATGCGGGCGCGGCGCCGCAAAAGGCGTGGCATCCGGCAAATTATCATCCACGGGCGTATCGTTATCGTCCAAATCTAATAAATCCAAATTGTCATCATTCATTATGGTTTCTCCCTTCTATATCAGAATACATTATACCATAAAAAAGTGATATCACAAATTTATTTTGCGGGGCGTGCACCAAAATTTGGTGGAACAATCAATTTATGATTTTCTTCAACGATGGGTTCAGTTTCGCATGTTTTAGAACATGCGGCGAATACAACCGGCACCAACATAACCAAAATCAAAAATATTTTTTTCATACTCTTTCCTTTATCTTTCTGTGTCCGGCGGCACTTACCGCCGAACACCACTAACCACTACCCACTTACACTAACCACTAAAGTGGTAATTTAACCGCATCTTTCATCTGGGCAATGAAATCTGATAAAGCAACCGTTTCTTGTTTTTCAACCCCTAACTTACGCAAAGTAACCGTTTTATCCGCCGATTCTTTTTCACCAACAACGGCGATAATCGGCGTTTTGGCCAAAGACAATTCACGAACCTTGTAATTAACCTTTTCATCACGCAAATCGGCCCTTGCGTATACACCGGCATCACGCAAATCGGCAACGACGTTTTCAGCATATTCGCGATATTTTTCAGAAATCGGCACAACCACAACCGGTTCCGGCGACAACCACAGTGGCAAATTACCACCCGTCGATTCCAGCAACACGCCCATAAAGCGTTCAATTGAACCCAACAACGCACGATGCAACATAATCGGACGATGTTTTTCCCCATCTTCACCGATATAAGACAAATCGAATCGTTCTGGCAAATTCATATCCAACTGCACCGTACCACATTGCCACACGCGTCCCATAGAATCTCTCAGATAATTATCAATCTTTGGACCATAGAACGCAGCGTCATTTTCTGCGATTTCATATTCAATTCCATTTGCATCCAATGCATGTTTCAATGCGCCTTCGGCCTTGTCCCAAACTTCATCTGAACCGATACGGAATTCAGACAACGGGCGAGTCGCCAACTTCATTGAAATTTTATCAAATCCGAATTTACCATAAATATCTTTGATAAAGCGCAAGATTTTAACAACCTCTTCTTCCAATTGTTCTTCGGTACAGAAAATATGCGCATCATCTTGGGTAAATTCACGAACACGCATCAAACCGGACAGGCCACCTGCGGCCTCATAGCGGCAAACCTTACCAAATTCTGCCAAATACATTGGCAAATCTTTATAAGATTTTATACCTTGGCCAAAGACCAACATACCGCCCGGGCAAGACATAGGTTTTACACAGAACACTTTACCGTCCTGGGTCGTACCAGAATAATTGTGCGCACCATATTTCGCCCAATGTCCGCTGCGTTCCCACAGGCAACGATCCATAATTGACGGTGTTGATATTTCAAGGTAACCCGCACGTTCTTGGCGAGCGCGCAAATAATCAATCATACGGCGATATATTTTATACCCCTTATCATGCCAGAATACTGCCCCCGGCGCATATTCCGGTTCAAAATGGAACAAGTCCATATCTTTACCAAGTTTACGGTTATCGCGCGCAGCAGCTTCTTCCATCATTTTAAGGTGGGCATCCAACGCTTCTTTATTTTCGAACGCATCAACATAGATACGTTGCAACATTTTATTCTTCGAATCACCTTTCCAATATGCGCCGGCAACATTACGAATTTTGAATCCATCGCGTGGCAAATCTTTACTGGATTCCACATGCGGCCCACGGCACAAATCAGTAAAGTCGCGGAAAGTATAAATAGACAATTTTTCGCCGGCGGCATCATATTCGTTCAACCATTCCATTTTGTATGGTTGGTCGGCAAAGATTTTTTTTGCTTCGTCCAAATCGACAATGCGTTGTTCAAAACGGCCATTTGATTTAATCAGTTCACGCATTTCCTTCTCGATTTTTTCAAAATCTTCTTCAGAAAAACGGTAATCTGTATCAAAGTCGTAATAGAACCCATTTTCAATTGCTGGACCACCAGCAAATTTAACATCTGGGTGCAACTTTTTCACCGCGGCGGCCATAACGTGCGCCAACGAGTGACGAATCAATTCAATTGGATAAGACATAATAATATTCCTCTAATTTTTTTGTTATTTTTTGAACTTATTGATTATATAAACGCGTATGAAAAAACGCAATAATAAATTACCGTACCCCCGCGGGGGTTGTAGTTGTTGTAGTTGTAAAAATAAACAAAAATTGTTTCATAACGACCGTATTATATGACAATTACATTTGAAAGTCAAGAACCCTAGACTGCGACATCTAAAATGGCACCGAACAAAACAGCAAAGAAAAAGCACACCGTTCCACCAATCACGAACAGGTGCCAAATCGCGTGTGAAAACTTTAATTTCCGCCAAAGATAGAATATAACCCCAAATGTATACGACAAACCACCCGCCAAAATAAACCACAACCCACGTGGTGAAATATTTTCTAACATTGCCGGCAATATAAATAATAATGTCCAGCCCATAATTAAATACAACCCGACGACCCACTTTGGTTGCTGACGCGGATTGCGAATTTTTGTAATCGCGCCAAAAATCACAATCGCCCACAAAATTCCAAAGACCGTCCAACCAACGGGTCCACGCAAATTTACCAACAAAAACGGAGTGTATGTTCCAGCAATCAACGCATAAATTGCGACACTGTCCCATACTTCAAAAAAACATTCACTTTTGCGACCGATTGTTATATGACACATCGTTGAACCAAAATACAGTGTAAACATAGTAACACCAAAAATCGCACACGACACAACCGACCACGCATTCCCATAAATCGCCGCAAACACCACCAATAATGTCAATCCCGCGATTGCCAGTCCTATACCGATTCCATGTGTTAAAATATTCAAAACTTCTTCGGCCCGCGTTGAACGGCGTTCCCACCGAAACAGACCCGTCGCCCTTAAACACCGTAGCAGACGTGATGCATGTTTATCGCCCCGCACCTGTTTCATTTTCTTTCGAACAACGCGTATATTTTTGGTCATTTTGTCGCCTTGTTGATTCTTTCAATTACTCTTTTGTCACCCATTACTTGCATTATGGAATAAAGGTCCGGTGTGTTCGTGCGACCAGATAATGCAACACGTAAATCCATCGCAACATCACCATTTTTTACTCCAAACCGATTCGCAATTTCTACGATTTTATTCCACCAAGTATCTTTATCATCGGCAATATCAAATGTTTCCAAAAACGCATTCAAAATATTACCATTAAATTTGTATTCTGATGATGGCACAAACAATTCATCCCAGAAAAATCCCACAATTTCCAGTGTCTGTTTCCAAGTAATAAAATCTTTGCGGACACGTTTCGGATTGTCGCGTTCAATAGCCAAAACCGCGGTCAAATATTTTGAATCGGCAACTTGTTTTTTCTGTTTATCGTCCCCATATTCATTTGCCCACGTCGTTACCGCGCGCACCAAATCCGGCACAGACATCGCGCCGATATATTCTTTGGCCCACCATTCCAATTTTTTCATATCGAATAATCCACCAGACATCGGAATTTTTTTGGGTTTCATTTCGTATTCCCAGAAATTTTTAACCGCACCTTTTAATTTTGCTTCTTCATAACCTGATGCCAATATATTTCCAAGGTATTCTATCACGGCACTAACCGGCCAACCCTCGTTCAAAAAGAACGCGACATTGCATTCCGGGTCTTTGCGTTTTGACATTTTACGCTGTTTCCCGGTATCGCTATCGATTTTATCCAATGTCGCAGTATGTATATAGACCGGCGGTGTCCAATCCATCATACGGAACAATTGGTAATGCAACGGTAACGAAGGCAACCATTCTTCGCCCCGAACAACATGTGTTGTGCGCATAAAATGGTCATCACACAAATGTGCAAAATGGTATGTTGGTAATCCGTCATTTGATTTTATCAAAACCAAATCTTCATTATTTTCTGGAAATCCGATTGAACCACGCACTGCATCTTTACAAAAAATTCTTTTATTTGGGTCGCCAGTTGAATACAAACGAATTGTTGGAACCTCTCCATTATCTAAACGCTTTACAATTTCTTCGGCGGTTATATCACGGTCGCGTGCAAATTCGCCGTATATACCGGTGGCAAATCCCGCAGAAGATTGTTCCGCGCGAATTTTTTCCATATCATCCGCAGTTAAAAAGCACGGATATGCCCGCCCCGTGCGCAACAATTCTGCCGCCACACTGCTATAAATATCTTTACGTTTTGATTGGTAATAAGGACCATATTTTTCATCATTATTATACTCTAATTCAAAACTATGCATTGCGTTTCTAACAACCTCTACTGCGCCTTCAACCTCACGCTTGGTATCCGTATCTTCTATACGCAACATAAACACGCCCCCCGACTGTTGAGCCAATTTATAGTCAATCAACGCACCATACAGGTTTCCAATATGCATAAAACCAGTCGGACTGGGGGCAAAACGTGTTACCATCGCGCCTTCGGGTAAATCACGCGGCGGAAATTTTTCCTCTAATTCCTGAACCGTATACTTTGGTGCGCCGCCCAAAACACGCGCGATTAAATCTTCCGATAAACCTGTTCTCATAATCAAATCCTTGTATTTCCAACATTTACATTCTATACTAAATATATGGAAAAACAAGAAATAAGAACATTTGGTCGCCGCCATGGCAAAAAATTGTCGATTCGCAAAAATTTGCTGATAGAAAATATATTGCCCAAAATATGCCCAAACGAATCGGAATCAAACGATATTTTGGAAATCGGTTTTGGGGCCGGCGAACATGTCCGTGAATTGGCGCAAGAATACCCGAACAAAATTATTATCGGTGCTGAACCCTTTGTAAACGGGGTTGCCGCCCTACTTTCCGCCATTTGCGATGATAATAACGAAATCCGCCCCGAATATAAAAACATTCGTATTTTTCCAGACGATGTCCGGTTAATTTTGAATCAAAATAAATTTAAATTTTCTACAATTTGGATATTGCACCCCGACCCGTGGCCCAAGGCGCGCCATGAAAAACGCCGGTTACTGGCCGCTGAATTTTTGAATTTATTGGGGTCGAACCTTAAAGCAAATGGGCAAATCATAATCGGTACCGACCATTGGGAATACTATGATTGGATTACAGAACAGGTAAAAAATACGAATCTGATAATTTGCAATTCAAAAATTGAAACAATCGAAACGCGTTATCAAAAGAAAAACATGGCGCACACGACCGAAACCAAATACATAATATTGACTCACAAATAAATTTTTACTGTTCAATAAAAACGCGTATATTTTTGGATGCTTCTGGTCTCATCTTTTCGACAAGGCGCAAAACCTGACTTACGCGCAACATATTTTTACCAAACATCAAATGTAAATCAGACCGCAAATTCCACTTCTGTAACATATCAAATATACGTCCCGCAAAGTCGGAATTCGGATTGAATTTTTGTTCGTGCCCAACCAATAACACGGCGTTTGGCTTTATCGCGCCCAACGCATCAAACACATATTGCCAATCAATATCTTGTTTTTCATCAATGTCTATGCCAATAGACACATATTTATCAAAGAATAAATCATTTCTTATAATTTTTATTGCGTTCATAAAATCTGCAATTTGCGAATATGGCACAAAGATTTGAACACCATCTGCCCCCTGCCTAAATGTAGTGGTAACCTTGGTTGCTAAATCTGATACAGCGACATCAAAATCATGGTTTTCATCACCCATAAAATCGAATCGCGTCATAAGTTTAATATCTGTTTTTTCAATCCACGGCCAAAAAGTCTTAACAACATCGCACGGCACAGATATAAATGGAATATGTTTATCAATTGCCGTATCAGCAATTTGCGCCAAATCACTGACATCTTTGGCATTATCGTCAACCCACCACGCCATCATAGGTTCAATATCATCAAAAATATTCTCTGCTTTCATCATTATGCTTTTCACTTTATCATAAATGTGATATAATTTAAACGCAATGACAAAAAAAATTGATAATTTTTTATTGGGACTGTTGTGGTTAATGACGATAGCGTTGGCAACAACGTTTTGGATGAACATAAAATACGGTTTTAATATATTTTCTAGTGCCCATTGGACATATCTATCTGAACTCCAGGCGTACAGGACCGATATAAAGGTCGATTTTTATATTTCACTTATTGTGGCGATAATTGTTGGTTTATCTGGTCTTTATATGTTAATGCGACCACGCACAAACACCTTTTTTATTGAACCGACACAAATACCACCCAAGGCGGAACAACCCGAAACATTAACACAACCGAATATTATTATAGAACAACCAAAACCAGAACCGGCCGTCCAACCAACATTTAATGACGGTTTGAAACGTCCGATGGGCCCCATAGGCGGACGTCCAGCGCCAATTGCGCAAAACAGGCCACACGTCAATCCACCTGTAACCACCCCAATCTTGAAAACGACACAACAATCTGTCCCGGAATCGCAACATATGGCGGAAATTAAAAGCATCTTTGAAGATGCCGGGTTTATCATAAAACCATGCAGCCGTATTGCCAAATTGAATAATCCGATTGTTGCCCTGTCCTATGATCAGCATCTGTGGATTGGTATTGAAAACGCAACCGCGGAAGATGTAACCGATGCCATACAAACAATTGTTACTGTTTTTGAAGACACATTAGGCGAAACCGCAGATGATATCACAGTCCACGGTTGCATTATTGGCTCGTCTGAAAAGCCAATCAATCCAGATTTAATATCAACCTTTGATTCTGTGGATGCATTCAGAAAGTTTATGACTGAACATCCTAATACAAAGCCAGAAGATTATGACGAAGAATTATTCGATGCTGTATCGACTTACATTGGCACTGTTACAAATTATATAGGAAAGCAGTAATGCAATGGACACAGGCTGTTGCTGAAAAGCGTTTAAATGATTTAAAAATATCGGATTTACCGATTGTGTCAATTCGCCCACACATTGTTCCTGTTGATCATGATTGGTTTCAAAGATATCGTACCATATGTCGCGAATTTATGCATTCTCTTTCTGATTCAGTCCAAGAACTTGCCTTGATGAATCTTGATCGTAATGAATTTATGAATTTGCTTATGGGGCGCAAAATTCCAGACAACCTATCCATACGATTTCGCATACCACTAATATGGGGTGGCAAATTAGAACCGAATAATCTGTTCATGTGTTTTACATTTCCCCAATCACAAAACATAGATAGATTTATCATAGAACAAAGCGGTAATGAAACTATATGGTTGCCAAACCCTGTTAAAAAAATATATATGCCGATACATTCAACAATATCGGGAACTGGTGGAAACGCGGCATCAGATAGACTTAGCCAAATGGCGGCCAGCATCGCCGCAAATCGCAGAAACCCATAAGGCAAAAAATGATGACACAACAAGAATTTTTGAATTCATTAAAATCGCGTAACGCGGTGTTTGCCCAGGCTTCACAAATTGGAAATATAAATATTATTAATGTAAATTTACAAAGGATTCGCGCGGCTGTATTACCAAAATTTATAACAGATTTATATCAGGTATGCAGCGGGATAAAATTAGGCAATGGATACATATTCGGTCCTGTATCTTTTGGAAGATCCGGCAAACACCCGATTCCAAATATTTTCCAAATTAATAATGAATTAACAAATCTAACGGTCCTTCGTGGAAAAACCATCTTTGGACGAAATGATTTATTTTGGTTTGCATTTGATTCTTTTGGAACATGTATGATGTTAGACAACCTAGGACTGCATGTGTTACGTAAATATGACGATCCATACCGTGCGATGCTGGATTGTTTAATTGGCGGGCAAATATAATATGAAAAAATTATCTGTATCTTTATCAGGTCATCAAACCAGTGTATCACTGGAAGACGATTTTTTAATTGCATTGCGCGAAATTGCCTTGCAACGCAAAACATCCATCGCGGCTCTTATTGCAGAAATAGATGCTTCTCGCAAACTTGGCGACAATTTGTCATCGGCGATACGCGTATGGATTTTAAATTATTTTCGTTCATAATTTTTAATCATCTTTCCGCGACACATCAAACATCCATATTGTCGCCATACATGACACAACCAATAATATTATCATCCACATATCACGACCCAGCTTACGATAAACCGTTCGATGTGCGCCCCAAACGGCACCATCTATAATTCCTGGTTGTCCAATTGGGATACTGGCCACTACATTACCGTCCGATAAAATCAAGGCACTTATTCCTGAATAATTTGAACGGATAATCGGCACCCCAGATTCAATTGCATAACGCCGCACCATATCCAGGTGTTGATATGTCCCAGGTGTCCGTCCAAACCAATTATCATTTGTTATATTAATAATCGCGTTTGGTGTTTTTCCTTGTGGAACCAAAGAATCTGAAAATATAATCTCGTAACATACCGCCGGGGCAAATACGAAATCCGATCCACCCAAATTCATTTTAATAATCTCTGGTCCGGTACCCGGTGTTAACATACCTGGGGTTGGAATCATGTCGCCAAATGGTCGATATTCTCCGAACGGCACCAAATGTGATTTGCTGTATACATTGGAAACAGCCCCATCCGGCGATGCCACCAACAAAGAATTATACATATTTCCATCGGCAAAATAATTTGAACCGATAATAACCGGTTTTGCCAAAAACTGCGCCAAAGACATTCTGTCCCCAGGCATCATAACAAATGGATACGCGGTTTCTGGAAAAATAACCAATTCATGTTCCCCATCTTCGGATGCCAAAGATGCCATAACTTGTAAATTATAATTTGCATTCTGCATCGCAACTATACGCGAATGCGTGGCCTTTTGTGTTGCACTACGTGCCGGTTGAACAATACGAACAATCGGTGTTTGGGCCCGGGTTACATCGCTGGCGACACGAATATTTTTGATTCCATATAAAACACCAATTGCACCAAACATCATAAATATTATAAATGCCAACCAATTTAATCCGTTCCGTCTGTTCCTGATTATTTCACCCAACGAAGCAATTAAACCGACTATTACAAATGTCAAACCCAATGCCCCATACAATGACATAGAATTTGCTATATATATATTATCGATTGCTATATTTGAAATAGGATTCCATGGAAATCCGGTCAGCAACCATTCTCGCATCCACAGAACCAATGTCCAAATTGCAGCAAACACAAAGGGCCGACATGCTGGATTTGAACGTGTCCCAGAAATCGCCAAAAACGGAATTGAAAATATTATTCCACCGGCAATTCCAATTCCGATTAAACCTGGGGCGGTCCATACGGCAAATTGATTTGCCAATTCTGGAACGACATATATACTGTTCAACACCCACCAAAACATCGCCATGGCATAAAAGGCACCAAACGGAAAAACACGAAAGAATTTACCAATTCCTGAATGTCCCGGCAAAGTATTTACCGACAATAAATATGCCCCCAAAATTCCAATAACCGTTGCCCACCACATATAGAAAGGTGCAAACCCCAATGAAGCAACCGCACCACACAACATATACAAAATTGTTCGCCCAAACCCAGAATTAAAAAATCTTTTAAACACACCAATCGTTCGTCCACCCGGGCAACACGATTCATCGGTGCATACACCGGAATCCGCCGTATAGGGATTTTTATATCCCAACTTTTTCAAAATAACTGTTTCCCGTTTTTCCATTTTTTCAGCATCAGAATCTTTTATGTGGTCATATCCCAAAAGGTGTAAAATTCCATGAACAACCATATGCGCGGTATGTTCTTCGACAGATATATTTTCTTGTTTTGCCTCACGCATAACCGTATCCAGCGATATGAATATATCCCCCAATAAAACGCTGTCGCCCAATTCAAAAGACAAAACATTTGTCGGCTTATTTATACCACGATATTTTTTATTTATTTTTTGGATATATTTATCATTAACCAAAGTGATGGATGCTTCGGAACCGTCATATTTTTTACCCGTGGCCGCATTGGCAATTTTTTCAAAATCTATTCGATATTTTCTCCACCGGTTATCTTCCACATTTACATATATCCGCATCTGTTCCCCCCTTGGTTTCATCGGCAAATTTAACCATTGCCAACACATTATTTATTTAATAGAATTATTATATCACAAAAGCATATAATAATAAAATGTCTAATACAACACGACCATTGGCAGATATTATGCGACCCAACACAATTGACGAAGTTGTTGGGCAAAGCGCATTGCTTGGCGAAAACGGAATTGTTCGCCGTATGGTTGAAGGCCACAAACTA
>CACZUL010000029.1 GCA_902784285.1 uncultured Pseudomonadota bacterium
CATACAGCATCGCAAAAGTATTAAACGCAACAGGAACAACTATGTCTGATTTTGTGAAATTTATGCCCAATCACGACACGAATAAAACAGAAAGATAAAGTTAAAGACTATTTAAAACCACATTCAATACGGAAACATTAGATGAACCACTCAAACTTACAGGGCAAATACGATTACCTGATAAGCACTGGTTATTTCCGGGGCAATAACGACCACTTTCGCATTCACACCGCTCGTTTTCATTTGTGTAATTTGAATTATACGTGGAACCAGATGGACACTGTTCACAACGTTTGCGATTAACCACAAAATACGGATTATCCGATGACCCACTGTTGCACACACATTTGTAATTATAATATGACAGAGCATTATTCGTACTGGATGTACCGTTTTGATTATATGTTGAATTTGCAGGGCATACTTCACACGAATTCAAAGTCGGGAACCATTGGTATCCACCCGCATCACATGCACAATGTCCCCAAATTGCAGACGAACTTTCACCGATATTATGTGAATTTGCCGGACAAATTGTAGTACTGCATGTGCCTGTTGCCGAATATATTCCGCCATTATCACACACAGGCAAACACGCGCCATTGTATACCGTAAAGTCATCTTTACATTCACATATCGCATTCACAAATCCACCAACAGTGTTATTCGCAGATATATTATTGTTGCCACCAACATACACAGAATTATCTGGGCACAGTAACGATTGATAGAATATTTCAGATATGCTTTCTATGCATGTATTATCGTTATCATAAGGGCAACTGTCTTGATCAGCCGCAAACACCGCATATCCACAGGTCAAAGCAACATTACGGCACGCACCGCGCATAATGTTATAAACACTTGATGCCGCCGCGGTTGCAGACCAAGATGTTAATTGAGAAACCTGGTTATTATAACATGTAGCAATATCTGTTAAACATGTGGATGCGTAATCAGCAACAATTTTATATTGCGCGGCCTTGATATTAACCATCGCACGTTGGATATAGTTTACAACTATGTCATTATACGCGTTATAATTTCCACGTGTATCGTATGTGTACGCACGACATTTATCCAACACTGGACGACACAGACCTTCATCAGTTGCCTTTTGCATTGTACCAATCTTGCTAAGCAGATATTTTACAACACATTTTCCATCACCGGCATTGGCGCAACCACTGTCTGATATCGCTGTGCTGTATGCCGATGATAAATAAGAATTGTTAACATTAGCGTTGATATAATTACTCATGAACATTTGGATATAATTTACATTTTTACCCAATACGACATTTCCGTTTTCATCGATATATTTCTTGGTTGGGTCAAGGCATTTCTTGTAATCTTCGCCACAAACCATTTCATCCGTCATACAAGTTTCCAATGCGCTTATACAACCACGCGCATCATAAGTGTTCTGATTTTGCAATACGGCAAGACGCGCCTTTTGCAACATACGCGTAGCACTGCGAACATTTGAAACCAATGTTTCATTCATTTTGTTCAATCCTTGCTCGTATGCTATACAATCTTTATCTATTGCCAAATCATAATTGCCGGTTATTTGCTGCGCCGTTGCGCCAACTTCTTTACACTGATTTACAATCGTATTACACCGTTTTTTTGCAGCATTGTAAAGGTCTGTGCCACGCAAACTGGAAAAACCACCATTGTTATTGTTCAAAAAATCTAATGTAAATAAATCATTTAATTCGGATGAAGAAAAATCCAAATCTATGTCTAACAAACCAAAAGAATCCGATGACATTGACGCAGAAGATGTTGATGTCGGGTCCTTTATCATTTTTTCAATTTCCGCCAACATATTGCGGTTTTCGGTTGTGTCTGTTTGGCCTGACATTGCTTCTTCGGCCTCGGTCGCGGTCATGATTGCCCTTATTTCATCTGCGGACAAACCAACATAACGAATATTTTGGGCAACTTCATTTAATTGCGCATTGGCATCTTTGACAGCCTTTTCAACCTTGGCGTATTTGGACAGGTTTGACGAACATGAGCAACGTTTTTGGTTGGAATCGATTACCGCACAGAATTGGTCCATACAGTCATTGTATTGTTCCTGACATGATTTGTTCAATTCCGCCGTTTGTTCCAAGAAATCTTTTGCTTCGGCAATTGCCCCAGAATCTAACTTTGTGCTGTTACGATTTTTAACCGTTGTGGCAATACGTGAAGATTGCAAATTGCGAATTTCAGACGACATATTTGACCCAGTCTGGGCCCCAGATTGCATTATTGCGCGACCACCAACCTCGGCCGTGGATGGACGCAGGGTTAACCCCATACGACGCACCGCCGGATTGGCATTTATGCTGGCCGCTTCGGTCCGGCTGGAACGACCACTGGTCCGAACAGCGGCCTCTAAATTACTGCGCGCATCCGAATTTGTCTGGGAACGTGTAATCGCCGCAGAACGATTGGAAGCCCGCGTTTGGTCGGTAACCTCGTTCGATACCGCACGCGAAACATTACGTGTAACCGCGGTACGGGTAGAATTTTCTGTTGATGAATTTGCCGCATTACGCGTAGTTGTTGTCCGCATTGGCGAGCCCAAAAAAATTTCAGTATCGGCGCGCAATGTGGCATCAACCGTTGGCTTTGTTTCCGTATTTGTCCCAGGAATTACGCGTGAAACACCCGTCGCCGCCAACGATGGCAGCGCGGTTAACGCAACCAAAAATCCAAGTGCAAATCCCTTCATCCTTAGGTGTAATTATATCATAAATGCAAGACAAAAAAAAGGAAATAGTGGTTAGTGTTAGTTGTTAGTGTCAGTTGTTAGTGAACGGCGTGTTGCCCGGTTTTCACTAACCACTAAAAAATGCCCCGAAGGGCATTTTTATTTTTCATCCGGTACAACCGAGACAGTTTTTCTGTCACGAAATCCGCGTTTAAATTTCACGGTTCCAGCGACCTTAGCGAAAATAGTATGGTCTTTACCCATACCGACATTTTCACCAGGATGAACGGCGGTTCCACGTTGGCGAATAATGATATTGCCCGGAATCACGCGTGCGCCACCAGATTTTTTAACGCCAAGTCTGCGTCCCGCAGAATCGCGCCCATTCGATGTACTCGCACCACCTTTCTTATGTGCCATAGTTAAACTCCTTTAATTCCGGGGATTATCCCACGATTTCTTTGATTTTCAACACGGTAACGAACTGACGATGACCGCGTGTACGACGATAGTTTTGACGGCGTTTTTTCTTAAACACCAAAACTTTATCATTACGCTTTTGTTCAACGACAGTTGCGATAATTTTTGCCCCGTCAATGGTCGGCGTACCAACGCGTTCGCCAATCATCAAAACATGGTCAAAAGTGACATCGCCATCCGCGTCCAGTTTTTCAACCTTGATAACATCACCGGTTTTAACACGATACTGTTTTCCGCCGGTTTGAAAGATTGCAAAGTCGCTCATATTCAAATCCTTTTATGGTTATTTTCTAACTTTTGTCTAAAAGTTTGTGCAGATGATATGCTTTTTTTACAAAAAGTCAAGTGTTTTGCACAAATTTTTGTGCATAAACAATTTTACCCGATAAAAAATCGGGGACACCCCCCGATTTTTATTATTTCCAACATTAGTTAATTGTTTGGCCAATTACGGATACAGCCACTTCTGCCATCACCACCACATCCCAATGTATCACGCAGACACTTTTCCCTTATTTTCTTGGAATCACCTGTGGTGCCGGACGGATTGCCTGCTTCGCCAATAGAATTCAATATTTCATATAATGTTACAACATTTCGACATGTATTCTTGGTATAATCACTGGAATTCCATGTACAACTGGTGCTATCTTCTTTGTCGATGATTGCCTTGAATTGGGCAATAGATGGATTACAAATCATATCTTGATAACAATGTGGGGCATTTGCAATCTGTGCACAGTATGTCTTGATACGAGATGGCGACCAATTGTCGTTTGAACTCTGTTGAGTTTCATAGCAATCATACAATTCACTTATACATTCATTAAAGTTCGTCCCGGCGGCAATTGCATCATTCAGCACGTTATTACGTTCTTCGTTATAGAATTCCAGACGCTTTTGTTGCAGAGCCTGTTGCGCGGCGACCTTTTGATAAGTAATCTTTTGCGCCGTTGTCTTTAATTGTTCGCCGTACAAATCACAATCTGCGTTCGCATCCAGCAAATATTTTTGCATCACAGAACGACGAGCATCAGCAACCGGTCCACGCAAAGAACCATACGGGTCACCCGAAGATGTCGAATAACCAAAACATGACGCAGATGTAGAGCCCGATGAACCACGTTCATTCAGGACAACATCGCCAGATGCCGATATGTCAACCTTGCTGTTATAATTAAATGGACAAGAAGATGTCGCGGCATTCGCACAACGACCGCCGGTCGGTGGAGTGCCACAGCCTTCGAATATACCATTAAAGCACGAATCTAATACGCGTGAACATACATTATTATGTGCATAACGGAACAATTCATAGCCCCATGTTTCCGCCAAACTGTCTTTTGATTCACCTTCATATAATGACGCAACGGAACCAGTTATGCTGTCCAGAACACCGGTCATTTCAGCAATTGCGTTTTGAACTTCATCTGTATTATTTGTTAAGATTGTATCAACATTTAACTTAACATCGTCTGCCCATTTCGCCAAAGATGCCAAAATATCGGAACCTGCGCCATCCAAATTTGATACATCAAACAGTTGTTGATTTTCATTGCTATAGCAATATGATGGCGCACGCGTATTTGAACACGCCGAACGTCCAGAAGACCCAGAACCATATTCGCCATGATCAGCGCACCACGAACCGAATTCAGATTCGGTTGCGGTACCATTTTTGCTGGCCTCGCGCCAGGAAGCACAATTCATAACCTTTTCTGCATCGGTCAGTGAAAATGCGGCACTAACTTCTTTACCCTTGTTGGCAATTAACAATGCCAATTCGCCAGAAACCTTAATCAACTCTTCATTGGCAGATTCCAAAGCATCTTCAGCTTCGGCAAAGGCTTTGACACGGCCGGCACATGCACAACGACGTTGCGCCTGATTACGGGCCGTACAAATTTCATCCATACATGTGTAATATGATTCCAAACAATTGCTGTATGCCTCGGCAGAAATCAAACCTGTTGTTGAATCTATGATGTTAGAATAATTTCCAGAATAAAGTTTCCCCGACAAATATGTATAGTAAGTACCGTTAACTTTATTTTTCACACCACGTATTGGGTCGCCACTGTGCGATACGCGTGATGTATCGGTTGTTGCAGTGCGGGCACGAACAGTGCGAGTATTTGAACGCGCCGTGGTCGAACGCGATGTGCGGGCAACAACACTGCGGGTTGAACGCGCAGGATTTGTTGTATCAGATTGACCCCGCGGGGCAACCGTACGCGCCGAAACACCACGTGATGCCGCAGTATTCGTAGCCGTCGTCGGCCGCGCCGCACTTTTTGTTGATGTGTTTCCACGCGGGCTTGCCCGACCAGAACGGCCAGAATTCGCCATTTGCGCCATTTCAGTACCGCTTGGGGCAATCGGGTCGGCAAAAACCATGCGCATAGATAACAATGTTGAACACACAAAAAATGCCCCCATCAACAACAATACTGTCCCCAGCGCATTTTTGCACAAATTTGTAACAGAACGTTTTTTCATGAACACTCTCCATCATTTCCGGAAATGCCCGGAATCCACCATGTTTCAGGGCGAATCCATCCAAGAATCACACCCTATGTTTTATATATTATAACATTTTTACGCGCGCGTGTAAACAAGAAAACCCGCCATGCGGCGGGTTAATTTTTTTGCTCAATTTTTATTTGAACAAATTTCTAAACCAACCACCAGTTTGTTTAACATCTTCACCGGTTTGTTTTGCCGCCGCATTAACATCATTGGCGACAGTTTCGCCTTCGGCCTTGATTGTTGCGGCATCTGCCTTGGCTTCTTCTACAGCCTTGGCCGTTTCGGATTTAGTATCTTCAACAGATTTTGCAACATCATCTACCCCGGCAGAAATTTGTTTTTTAACATATCCCGCACATTTTGAAGACAAAGATGAAATATTATCATACAAACATTGTACCAATGTTTTTTCGCCCAAGATTGTTTCCGGGCAAACAGATGTGATTTCATCTGTATTGCATGCTTCGGCCAAAGTGGTCGGTTCAGATGTTTTATTCAAACCCAACCAATCACGCCAACCAGCATTTGCCGCCGTTGTTACGGCAACCGCCGCAATTAAACTAACTGTAAATACTTTCTTCATATTTTCCCCTTTTGGTTTCATGTAATTTGATAATAGATTTTTATATCACGCACGTCAACATTTTATTGCGAACAAATTCTCGTATGTATACAATGCCAAAAAAGGGGTAAATATGAAAAAAATTTTAATTTCTGTTTTATCGATTATGGTAACAGGCGTTGTGGCTGCAAATCCTATGTTTATGGACGGCCACGAAAATTCTGTAACGATGACGATTGGGGCCGGGACGGGTTCTGGTTCCTTGTTGAAATTAGTATATCCTGGCGAATGGGAATTTGTGCCAATGACTATGATTATGGGCACATACAGTCAACCGATGACTATTTTTAAAATTCCGGCACGTATGAACCTTAATATAATTCAAAATATTGCCTATCATTCTAAACACGGTCTATCTTTCTTTGGGCTTGGGTTATCTTGGGATGTGGTCGCATTTGATTGGCATGGTTGGTATGTTGGTGGGGGACTGGGGCCATATTATCGGAACAATTATGACCGTTGGGTATCCAGCCGTTTAGTCTTTGGCGAAAAATTCTTTATCGGGAAAAATATAACCGATGATTTGCGTTTGGAATTTTTCACATTGCATTTTTCGAACGGCGATTTTACCGAAACGAATCTTGGATTTAATTTTACCGGTCTTTCGGTTAATTATAGTTTTTAGTAGGTAGTGTTAGTGGATAGTGAAAACGGTTGTAGATGCAACCGTTTTTATATCTAGATATTTTTCTGGCATTTCAACATACAAAACCCATGATAAAACAGGCACAGCAAATTTATTACAATTGAAAAAGTATCAGTTTGCAAATAAAATTTCAGAAACTTACTAACCACCAACACTAACCACTAAAAAATGCCCCAAACGGGGCATTTTTGTTTCATTAAACCAAATTCCTTATTTGCGTGGGAATTTGACCGCTGCCTGGGCCGCGGCAAGACGTGCGATTGGCACGCGGAACGGACTGCACGATACAGAATTGAATCCGCACTTATGGAAGAATTCAATTGATTCTGGATCGCCGCCGTGTTCACCGCAAACCCCAAGGTGGATTTTATCGCCCTTGGTTGCGCGCGCCTTTTGAACCGCGTCTTTTATCAGCAATCCGACACCCAATTGGTCAACAGACGCAAACGGGTCGGCAACATAGATACCACGCGCACGGTATTCGTCCAAGATTTTACCCGTGTCATCACGCGACATACCCAATGTTGTTTGGGTCAAATCGTTTGTTCCAAATTCAAAGAATTCGCAACTTTCCGCGATTTCGTTTGCCAAAACGGCCGCACGTGGCAATTCAATCATTGAACCAACCGTGTATTCAATCGATTCACCCAGTTCTGCAAATAACGCACTTGCCGTCGCATCAATTACAGATTTGACGATATCAACTTCCTTCTTGGAACCGACCAACGGCACTTCAATTTCTGGATGAACAGAAACGCCTGCTTTCTTGCATTCCAATGCCGCGGACAAAATCGCACGCGTTTGCATTTCGCAGATTTCTGGATATGTAATCGCCAAGCGACATCCACGATGACCCAACATTGGGTTTTGTTCGTGCAACGCATCAGCACGCGATTTAACAAATTCAACCGTTTTACCAATGTGCGCCGCCAATTCTGCAATTTCTGCTTCGGTATGAGGCAAGAACTCATGTAATGGTGGGTCAATCAAACGAATTGTAACCGGCAGGCCATCCATAATTTTGAACAATTCGACAAAGTCGGCTTTCTGGTACGGCAACAATTTTGCCAATGCCGCACGGCGACCGGCCTCGTCATCGGCCAAAATCATCTCGCGCATATCTTGGATTCGCGCCGGGTCAAAGAACATGTGTTCTGTACGCGCCAAACCAATACCTTCGGCACCAAAATCACGCGCCTGTTTTGCATCTTTTGGTGTTTCAGCATTTGCCTTGACCGTCAAAGTTTTGATTTCATCAACCCATTGCATAAGCGTGCCAAAATTACCCGTCAATTCCACAGAAACAGTCGGAACCGCGCCTTCGATAATTTCACCGCGTGCACCATCGATAGAAACCCAATCACCTTCGTGGATAACCGCGCCAGATGTTGTTTTCATTGTTTTGGTTTCATAGTCAATCTTGATGTCTGCGGAACCAGAAACACATGGCGTTCCCATACCACGAGCAACCACCGCCGCATGTGATGTCATACCACCACGGGCAGTGATAACACCTTGGGCCGCGTTCATACCCGCAATATCTTCAGGTGATGTTTCAACACGGATAAGCATAACTTTCTTGCCTTCAGACGCCCATTTTTCCGCATCTTCAGCACAGAACACCGCCTGACCGACCGCGGCACCTGGAGATGCCGGAAGACCCGTTGCGATAACTTTCTTTTCGGCCTTAGGATCCAACATTGGGTGCAGCAAGTGATTTAATTGGTCGGCACCGACACGTAAAATAGCTTCCTCTTTGGTCAGCAAACCTTCACCAACCATTTCCACCGCCATACGAACCGCCGCCGCCGCAGTGCGTTTACCATTACGGCACTGTAACATCCACAATTTTCCATGTTCGATGGTGAATTCCATATCCTGCATATCTTTGTAATGCTTTTCCAATTTTTCACGGACATCGCAAAGTTCACGATAAACATTTGGCATTGCTTCTTCCAGTGATACACGACCAGAATTATCTTTGCTCATCGGTTGTGGAGTGCGAATACCCGCAACAACGTCTTCACCTTGGGCGTTAATCAAATATTCACCATAGTATTTATTTTCACCGGTTGCCGGGTCGCGACTAAAACATACACCGGTTGCACTGTCATCGCCAGAATTACCAAACACCATGGCCTGGACATTCACCGCGGTACCCCAATCGCCTGGAATATTATTCAATTTGCGGTATGTGATGGCCTTTTTGCTCATCCAAGAACCAAACACGGCACCAATACCCAATTTCAATTGTTCCCATGGATCTTGTGGGAAAACCTTACCGATTTTGACACCGATTTCTTTAAATTGTTCAACCAATTGTTTCAAATCATCGGCGGTCAATTCTGTATCAACCTTATAACCCTTGGATTCCTTCATTTTTTCCAAAGTGTGTTCAAACAAATCGATATCGGCACCCAACACAACATCACTGAACATCATAATAAAGCGGCGATATGAATCATACGCAAAACGTTCATTCCCAGAAATCTTGGCCAATGCCTTGACCGTTTCGTCATTCAACCCCAAATTCAAAACAGTGTCCATCATACCCGGCATAGAAACACGCGCCCCGGAACGGACTGAAACCAACAAAGGATTTTCCATATCAGCAAATTTCTTGCCCATAATTGTCTCGATGTGGTTGATACCGGCACGAACCTGGTCCATTAAATCAGACGGATATGTTTGATTGTTTTCATAATAATATGTACAAACCTCGGTTGTAACGGTGAACCCCGCCGGCACAGGCAAACCAACCAAATTCATTTCGGCCAAATTTGCGCCTTTGCCACCCAATAGGTTACGCATATCTGCACGACCTTCGGCATGACCATTACCGAAAGTGTATACCCATTTATTACTCATGGCTTCTCCTTTGTTGTTATTTTTGCGCGCATATTTTTCACAAAAAAAATCATAAATGCAAACAAAAAAAGATTTTTTTCGAACAATTTTATTTTTAATTTTGGAAAAAAGACTTTTTTATGATATAATTGTCCCATACAACACAACAAACAAAAAATTCGTGCGCCACGGAAAATCAAGGTTTTCGGGCGCACGAATCATTTATAAGAAAATTATTTAAAATATTTTCTTTTTTACATCATTTTTCTATTTACAAGGTTACCCAAAAAATGATAGTATTAGGCAAGAAAGGTAAAAGGATTTTGATATGGTAAGGAAGTGGGAGGCCATGTATTATCTACGAAAATTTGGGGGCTTATCCGTATTTGCACTGGTGGTGGCGGTGCCGTCTTTGGCGTTTGCGAATTCCGTTTTAACCAGTCAAACATACGTTGATGCCAAGGTCCAGGCCCAGGGTTCGACAACGGGTTCAATTTTAAGTGCATCTTCGCCGGATGACAAGGCTCCGTCTTCCAAGGCGGTGTACACGGCATTACAGGGGATAGACGGTGCCACACCATATACTGGAACAGGTTTGATTAGTGTTAACGACCATACAATCAGCACAACCGCTCAGGCCAACGTCTTGGAAGGTGTTCAGATTGCCGGTGTTGACCAAACTATTACAAGCAAGAAAGTTAACTTGGGGGCCGCTGCGGGCAAGGCTGTCGA